>CAUSQY010000042.1:0-12208 GCA_963533645.1 uncultured Streptococcus sp.
GTGAGCTGTGTTTCAAACTGGCAATCTTAGGATAGTGTCTCAAATCAAGCAAAAGGCCATCGTGTAGAGGATAGTGGGGCAAGGGACAGGTGTTTTCTTCAAGCACTTTCTTTATCCGAGCCTGATAGTTCTCTTGAAGGGTCAATCGATCCAGTCGATTTTTTTCAAATAACTGGCTATCGATGTAAAGAGAAAGAGCCTTTTGCATGATGAGATTGCTGTCATAGTCCAGGATATTTTTGTAGGAAACAAAGGCATCTTTTAGGGCATTTGGGAGAATGAGAGCGGTAATACGAAGGGCTGGAAAGAGACTGGTTGAGAAGGACTTGATATAAATGACGCGATCCTCAGTGTCCAGATAGTGGAAGGTCTGCCCTTTTTTAGGGTCTAAATCCCCTAGATAGTCATCCTCTACGATGTAAACACCATACTGGTTTGCTAGATCCAGAATAGCCCTTTTTTCCTGATCAGAATAGGAATGGCCGAGAGGATAGTGGAAGCGAGGAATGGTATAGAAAAACTTGATTTTCCCAGATTTGAACTGTTTTTCCAGTTCTTCAAGGTCAATGCCATCAATACGGCGTTCAATGGTCTGGTAGGCCAATCCCTGAGCGACCAAGAGGCGGTTCATTCGGTGGTAAGTCGGTTGTTCAACTAGAATCTCCTCTCCTTTGCTAGGGAAGTCAATCTGAGAAAGGATAAAGAGAGCTTGCTGGGTACCAGAAGTCAGAACCAGTTGATCGGGTTTGCAGTAGAGGGCTTGGTTGAAAAGAAGTTGATGGACAGATTGTCTGAGTTCCTCAAGGCCTTCTTGGTTGTCATAGTAGTTGAAGAGGTAGTTTTCTCGACCTATCAGGGTTTCGTTGACACAGAGTCGGAAGTCGTCATAGGCACTGGCATGTTCGTCAGTGACTTCGATTTCCAAGTCTTGGTGCTGTCCTTGTTCTAGAACATAGTAGCCACTTTGGGGTTTTGCATAGAGGTATTGTTCATGGCGTAATTCCAGTAGGGCTCGTTGGATAGTGTCCTTGCTACAGTGGAAGTCTTGGCTCAGTTGACGGATGGAGGGAAGTCGGCTACCTGTTGGAAATTTTCCTGATTCGATCCCCTTTTTTAGAAAGGAAACGACTGCTTGGTATTTACTTTCTTTCTTCATTCCAGACCTCCATTGATTTTGTTATATTGTACCTTTTTTTTGCCTACTTGGCAATGGGAAAAGCATTTCTCCCTTTCACAACTAGGAGCAAATGTGGTATACTTAGAAAGTATGATGATTCATTGAAAAGAAGATAAGAAAGAGAATGGATAGAAAAGTGCAGGAACCGGTAAAATTATTTCAATACAATACTCTAGGTGCCCTAATGGCTGGTCTCTATGGCGGAACCATGACAGTGGGAGAATTGCTGGAACATGGTGATCTTGGTTTGGGGACTTTGGATTCGATTGACGGGGAGTTGATTGTCCTTGATGGCAAGGCTTATCAAGCCAAGGGTTCTGGTCAAACGCCTGAAATCGTTGAAGTGGCAGCGGATGCTCTGATTCCCTATGCAGCAGTTGTTCCTCATCAGGCAGAAGTGATTTTCCGTCAGCGCTTTGAGATGACTGACAAGGAATTGGAAAAGCGAATTGAGTCCTACTATGATGGGGAAAATCTTTTTCGTTCCATCAAGATTCATGGCGAATTTTCACAAATGCATGTGCGGATGATTCCTAAATCCACTCCTGATACCAAGTTTGCTGATGTCGCGACTCACCAACCTGAATATAGCTGTGAAAATGTATCGGGAACCATTGTTGGATTTTGGACACCGGAAATTTTCCATGGGGTGAGTGTTGCAGGCTACCATTTACACTTCATCTCAGATGATTTGACCTTTGGTGGGCATGTGATGGACTTTGTTATCAAAGAAGGAATGATCGAGGTTGGGGCAGTCGACCAGTTGGACCAACGTTTTCCAGTCCAAGATCGCCAGTATTTATTTGCCAAATTTAACGTTGACGAGATGAAGAAAGATATTGATAAGTCAGAATAGGAGAAAAAGATGACAGTACATATTATCCTTACCATGATCGCTTTGGTTCTCATTCTAGTAATTGGAACTTGGTATGCCAAAAAACGGTTTAAAATCTCTCTTGCAGTGATGGGCTTGGGGGCAATCGCATTTTTTGTTTCTTCTCAAGTGTTAGAGAAGATGGTTCACCTTCTGATACTTCATCCGCAAAAAGATGGAACCATTCCGCTTATGCAGGAGCAGCCTTTCTTATATGTCCTTTATGGAATCGCTATGGCAGCCCTCTTTGAAGAGACGGCTCGTCTTATCTTTTTTAAATGGTTGGAGAAAAAGAGAAAGCTAGAAGATCGAGATGCTTTGGCTTATGGTTTGGGACATGGGGGCTTGGAGATGCTCTATCTCGGAATGGGAAGCTTGATCAGTTTGTTGATTCTTTTTTCACTCATTCAGTCTTCAAATACTGATGTAGCCAATCTTCTTCCAAAATCTACGCTCGAAACGGTTCAGTCTCTTTCTGTATGGCAAGTTTATTTACTAGGAGTTGAGCGTGTTCTTGCCTTGGTTCTGCAAATTGGTCTCTCTATCTGGGTCTATCAAAGTGTCCGTCAAAAGAAATGGATCTACCTCCTTGCTGCCTATGGTTTGCATGCCTTGTTTGACTTGGCTCCAGCCTTATCTCAGGTTGGATGGATTGCAAATCCGCTTCTAGTTGAGTTTATTCTTCTCGTAGAACTTCTAGCTTTTATCTGGCTAACCAAATCTACATTTTGGAAAAAATCATAAAAAGAGGGGTGACCTCTTTTTTTTATGTAAAGATAAAACAAGCTCTTTTTATGGTCGTCAAATGTCTCTAAAAATG
Source organism: uncultured Streptococcus sp. (assembly GCA_963533645.1). Lineage (GTDB taxonomy): Bacteria > Bacillota > Bacilli > Lactobacillales > Streptococcaceae > Streptococcus. The sequence continues at coordinate 2,872 of CAUSQY010000042.1, forward strand.
GTATAATGGAATGAATTTTGAAAAAGGAAGAGTGACATGTCAGTAAAAGAAAAAATGCTTGAAATCCTAGAAGGAATCGATATTCGTTTTAAGGAACCCTTGAAGACCTATACCTATACCAAGGTAGGAGGTCGAGCGGATTATCTAGTTTTGCCACGCAATCGCTATGAGATGGCCCGTGTCGTCCAATTTGCCAATCAAGAGAATATTCCATGGATGGTACTTGGGAATGCCAGCAATATCATCGTTCGTGAAGGTGGAATCCGTGGTTTTGTCATCTTGTGCGATAAGCTTAATAACGTTTCAGTTGATGGCTATACCATTGAAGCGGAAGCAGGAGCGAACTTGATTGAAACGACACGTATTGCCCTCCGTCATAGTTTGACTGGTTTTGAGTTTGCTTGTGGGATTCCTGGAAGCATCGGTGGAGCTGTCTTTATGAATGCGGGTGCCTACGGAGGTGAGATTGCTCATATCTTGCAGTCTTGTCAAGTTTTGACCAAGGAAGGGGAAATCGAGACTTTATCTGCCAAGGATTTGGCTTTTGGTTACCGCCATTCAGCTATTCAGGATTCTGGGGCTGTTGTTTTGTCAGCTAAATTTGCCCTATCTCCAGGGAATCATCAGGTTATCAAGCAAGAAATGGACCGCTTGACGCACCTACGTGAACTCAAACAACCTTTAGAATACCCATCATGTGGGTCAGTCTTTAAGCGTCCAGTTGGGCATTTTGCAGGACAGTTGATTTCAGAGGCTGGTCTCAAGGGCTATCGTATCGGTGGTGTGGAAGTATCTGAAAAGCATGCTGGTTTTATGATTAATGTAGCCGATGGGACTGCAAGAGATTATGAAGACTTAATTGAGTCTGTCATTGAAAAAGTTAAAGAACATTCAGGTGTTACCTTAGAGCGAGAAGTTCGTATCTTGGGTGAACACGAATAACATTATTTTTACATAGCATTCAAAGATTGGGATTTTATCGCTAAATGAGGTTTAGGTTATTTTATTTCCTACGCTTGTGTCTAGCATTCTAACAAGGTCCCAATCTGTTAATTTACGAAGAAGAAGGAATTTAGAGGAATTGAAAAAACCAATTATTGAATTCAAAAACGTCTCTAAAGTTTTTGAAGACAGCAACACCAAGGTTCTCAAAGACATCAACTTTGAGTTGGAAGAAGGGAAATTCTACACCCTTCTAGGCGCATCTGGTTCAGGGAAATCAACCATCCTAAACATCATTGCAGGTTTACTGGATGCGACGACAGGAGATATTTTACTGGACGGTGTCCGCATCAATGACATCCCAACCAACAAGCGTGACGTCCATACAGTCTTCCAATCCTATGCCTTGTTTCCACATATGAATGTGTTTGAAAATGTTGCCTTTCCACTCCGCTTGCGTAAGATTGACAAGAAAGAAATCGAGCAACGTGTAGCGGAAGTTCTCAAGATGGTTCAACTGGAAGGTTATGAAAAGCGTTCCATCCGCAAACTCTCTGGAGGACAACGTCAGCGTGTAGCCATTGCCCGTGCCATCATCAACCAACCCCGTGTGGTCTTGTTGGATGAACCTTTGTCAGCGCTGGACTTGAAATTGCGAACAGACATGCAGTACGAACTGCGTGAACTGCAACAACGATTGGGGATTACCTTTGTCTTTGTCACTCACGATCAGGAGGAAGCTCTCGCCATGAGTGACTGGATTTTCGTTATGAACGATGGCGAGATTGTTCAGTCAGGAACACCTGTTGATATCTACGATGAGCCAATCAACCATTTTGTTGCCACCTTTATCGGTGAGTCCAACATCTTGCCAGGAACCATGATTGAGGACTACTTGGTTGAGTTTAACGGAAAACGATTTGAAGCGGTCGATGGAGGGATGAAGCCAAATGAACCTGTTGAGATTGTCATTCGTCCAGAGGACTTGCGCATTACTCTTCCTGAAGAAGGCAAGCTCCAAGTTAAGGTTGATACCCAGCTTTTCCGCGGGGTTCACTACGAGATTATCGCCTATGACGAACTCGGAAATGAATGGATGATCCACTCGACTCGTAAGGCCATCGTTGGTGAGGAAATCGGTCTGGACTTTGAACCAGAAGACATCCACATCATGCGTCTCAACGAAACCGAAGAAGAGTTCGATGCTCGTATCGAAGAATACGTAGAAATCGAAGAGCAAGAAGCAGGTCTGATTAACGCGATCGAGGAGGAAAGAGATGAAGAAAACAACCTCTAAACTCTTTGTAGTGCCCTACATGCTTTGGATTGCCCTCTTTGTATTGGCACCCTTGGTCTTGATTTTCGGACAATCCTTTTTCAACATCGAAGGCCAGTTTAGTTTAGAAAACTATAAATCCTACTTTGCGTCACAAAACTTGACCTATCTCAAAATGAGCTTCAACTCTGTGCTTTATGCAGGAATTGTGACTATGGTGACACTTCTCATCAGCTATCCAACAGCCCTCTTTTTGACCCGTCTCAAGCACCGTCAACTCTGGCTCATGCTGATTATCCTGCCGACTTGGATCAATCTGCTCCTTAAGGCTTATGCCTTTATTGGGATTTTTGGTCAAAATGGCTCTATTAACCAATTCTTGGAATTTATCGGAATCGGTTCGCAGCAGTTGCTCTTTACAGATTTCTCCTTTATTTTTGTTGCAAGCTACATCGAGCTTCCCTTTATGATTTTGCCGATCTTCAATGTCTTGGATGATATGGATAACAATCTCATCAATGCCAGCTATGATCTCGGTGCGACCAAGTGGGAAACTTTCCGCCACGTTATCTTCCCTCTATCAATGAATGGAGTGAGAAGTGGGGTTCAGTCTGTTTTTATCCCAAGTTTGAGTCTCTTCATGCTGACTCGTTTGATTGGTGGGAACCGCGTGATCACCTTGGGGACTGCCATTGAGCAGAACTTCCTGACAAACGACAACTACGGTATGGGTTCAACCATTGGTGTGATTCTCATCCTGACCATGTTTCTCACCATGTGGGTGACCAAGGAAAGGAGAGAACGATGAAAAAATTTGCCAATCTCTACCTAGCCTTTGTCTTTATCATCTTATATTTGCCAATCTTTTACTTGATTGGCTATGCCTTTAATGCTGGCGATGATATGAACAGCTTTACTGGTTTTAGCTTGAGCCATTTTAAAACCATGTTTGGTGATGGCCGTCTCATGTTGATCCTCACCCAAACCTTTTTCTTGGCCTTTCTATCAGCCTTGATAGCGACCATTATTGGGACTTTCGGTGCCATCTATATCTATCAGTCTCGTAAGAAATACCAAGAAGCCTTTTTATCACTCAATAATATCCTCATGGTTGCACCTGACGTTATGATTGGTGCCAGCTTCTTGATTCTCTTTACCCAGCTTAAGTTTTCACTTGGCTTTTTGACGGTTTTATCTAGCCACGTGGCCTTTTCCATCCCTATCGTGGTCTTGATGGTCTTGCCTCGTCTCAAGGAGATGAATGATGACATGATTCATGCGGCTTATGACCTTGGTGCCAGTCAGTTTCAGATGTTTAAGGAAATCATGCTTCCTTACCTGACACCGTCTATCATTGCAGGTTATTTCATGGCCTTTACCTACTCGCTGGATGACTTTGCCGTGACCTTCTTTGTAACGGGAAATGGCTTTTCAACCCTGTCAGTCGAGATTTACTCTCGTGCTCGTAAGGGGATTTCGCTAGAAATCAATGCCCTGTCTGCCCTTGTCTTTCTCTTTAGTATTATCCTAGTTGTTGGTTATTACTTTATCTCACGTGAGAAGGAGGAGCAAGCATGAAAAAACTCTATTCATTTTTAGCAGGAATTGTAGCGATTATCCTTGTCTTATGGGGGATTGCGACTCATCTAGATAGTAAAATCAATAGCCGAGACAGTCAGAAATTGGTTATCTACAACTGGGGGGACTATATCGATCCCGAACTCTTGGAGCAATTCACCGAAGAAACAGGAATCCAAGTACAGTACGAGACCTTTGACTCCAACGAAGCCATGTATACCAAGATCAAGCAGGGTGGAACAACCTACGATATTGCTATCCCAAGTGAATACATGATTAACAAGATGAAGGACGAAGACCTCTTGGTACCGCTTGATTATTCAAAAATTGAAGGCATCGAGAATATCGGACCAGAGTTCCTCAACCAGTCTTTTGACCCGGGAAATAAATTCTCCATTCCTTACTTCTGGGGAACCTTGGGAATTGTTTACAATGAAACCATGGTGGAGGAGGCACCTGAGCATTGGGATGACCTCTGGAAACCAGAATACAAGGATTCCATCATGCTCTTTGATGGGGCGCGTGAGGTGCTGGGACTCGGGCTTAACTCACTCGGTTACAGTCTCAACTCCAAGGATCCTCAGCAGCTGGAAGAGACAGTGGATAAGCTCTACGAACTGACTCCAAATATCAAAGCCATTGTGGCGGACGAGATGAAGGGTTACATGATTCAGAACAACGCTGCTATTGGTGTGACTTTCTCTGGGGAAGCCAGCCAGATGTTAGAGAAAAATCCTAATCTCAAGTATGTCGTTCCGACTGAGGCCAGCAATCTCTGGTTTGATAACATGGTCATTCCAAAAACCGTGAAAAACCAAGATGCTGCCTATGCCTTTATCAACTTTATGTTGAAACCCGAAAATGCTCTGAAAAATGCGGAGTATGTAGGCTACTCAACACCAAACCTACCAGCCAAGGAAATGCTCCCAGAGGAGACCAAGGAAGATAAATCATTCTATCCTGATGCTGATACCATGAAACACCTAGAAGTTTATGAGAAATTTGACCATAAATGGACAGGAAAATACAGCGACCTCTTCCTACAATTTAAAATGTATCGGAAGTAGGAGATATGCTTTCTTGTCAGCTTTCCTAGTTGACGCAGACTTAAAAAAACGATATAATACTAGAGTTGAGAATTGATTTTCAATCAACTTAGTCCAGAGAATTGGCGGTGCTGCAAGCCATCTAAGCTAGGAAGTCATGCTACTCAATCAGACAATTGCATAAGATTATGAGAATGACAAGTTCATTGAATGAAGGTGGTACCGCGGTTTTTCGCCCTTCGTGATATGAGCTTGTCTTTTGATTTTTGGAGGTGTTTATGAAGACATTTCTTGTGAAACAAAAGTTTCGTCTTGGAGGCGAACGCTTCGATATCAAGGATGATAGAGGAGTAGTGAACTATCAGGTGGAGGGATCATTTTTCCAAATTCCTAAGACCTTTACCATCTATGACGCCTATGGTGAGCAAGTTAGTGAGATTAGTAAAGAATTTTTCACTTTGCTTCCTCGCTTTACTATTCAGCTACGAAACGGTTCCAATTTCGTCATTCGTAAGAAGCTGACCTTCTTTCGAGATAAGTATGAGTTTGATAATCTGGGGCTTCGTATCGAGGGAAATATCTGGGATTTGAATTTCAAATTGCTAGATGATCGTGATCAGCTTGTCGCCGAGATTCGAAAAGAGATTTTCCATTTGACCTCGACTTACACTGTAACTGTCCTTGAGGACTCTTATGCAGATCTGGTCATTTCCCTCTGTGTCGCAATTGACTATGTGGAAATGCTGGAAAGCCAATCAAATTAAACAAGTAAATAAGGAGATATTATGAAACAACTATCTAGTGCTCAAGTTCGCCAAATGTGGCTAGATTTCTGGGCAAGCAAAGGTCACTCTGTAGAACCATCAGTGAGCTTGGTTCCTGTAAATGACCCAACTCTTTTGTGGATCAACTCTGGGGTAGCAACTCTTAAGAAATACTTTGACGGAACCATCATTCCTGAAAATCCACGTATTACCAATGCGCAAAAGGCTATCCGTACCAATGACATCGAAAACGTAGGGAAGACTGCGCGTCACCATACTATGTTTGAAATGTTGGGGAACTTTTCTATCGGTGATTATTTCCGTGATGAAGCCATCACTTGGGCTTATGAGCTCTTGACAAGTCCTGAATGGTTTGATTTCCCAGCTGAAAAACTTTATATGACCTACTATCCTGAAGATAAGGATTCTTACAACCGCTGGATTGAAGTAGGAGTGGATCCAAGCCACTTGATTCCAATTGAGGACAACTTCTGGGAAATCGGTGCGGGACCTTCTGGACCAGATACAGAGATTTTCTTTGACCGTGGAGAAGCCTTTGACCCAGAAAACATCGGTATTCGCCTGCTTGCAGAAGATATAGAAAACGACCGTTACATCGAAATCTGGAATATCGTTTTGTCACAATTTAACGCAGATCCTGCTGTTCCTCGTAGCGAGTACAAGGAATTGCCACACAAGAACATTGATACGGGCGCTGGTTTGGAGCGTTTGGTGGCAGTTATCCAAGGGGCTAAGACAAACTTTGAAACGGACCTCTTCATGCCGATTATCCGTGAAGTTGAGAAATTGTCAGGTAAGATCTACGACCAAGATGGCGATAACATGAGCTTTAAGGTCATTGCGGACCATATTCGTTCTCTTTCATTTGCCATCGGTGATGGTGCCCTTCCAGGAAATGAAGGTCGTGGTTATGTTCTTCGTCGTTTGCTCCGTCGTGCTTCTATGCACGGTCAAAAATTGGGCATCAACGAGCCTTTCCTTTACAAACTCGTTCCAACTGTTGGAAAGATCATGGAAAGCTACTACCCAGAAGTGCTTGAAAAACGTGACTTTATCGAGAAAATCGTGAAGAGCGAGGAAGAGTCATTTGCTCGTACCCTTCACTCAGGTCAACACTTTGCGGAAACCATCGTAGCTGACTTGCAAGCGAAAGGACAAAGCGTTATCGCTGGTTCAGATGTCTTTAAACTCTACGATACATACGGATTCCCAGTTGAATTGACAGAAGAAATCGCTGAAGAAGCTGGGATGACTGTAGATCGTGAAGGCTTCGAAGCAGCCATGAAAGAGCAGCAAGAACGTGCGCGTGCGTCAGCTGTCAAGGGTGGCTCAATGGGAATGCAAAATGAAACCCTCCAAAACATTACAGTGGAAAGTGTCTTCAACTACAATGCTAACCAATTGCCTTCTAAGTTGGTGGCTATCGTAGCGGACAATGCTGAAGTAGAAGCTGTTTCTGAAGGAACTGCCTCTCTCATCTTTGCAGAGACTCCATTCTACGCTGAAATGGGTGGACAAGTAGCTGACCACGGTCAAATCTTGGATGCTAAAGGAAATGTCGTAGCGACTGTAACGGACGTGCAAAAAGCACCAAATGGACAAGCTCTTCATACTGTTGAAGTTCTTGCACCACTTGCTTTGAACCAAGAATACACCTTGGCTATTGATACCAACCGGCGTCATCGTGTCATGAAGAACCACACAGCCACTCACTTGCTCCATGCGGCTCTTCACAATATCCTTGGCCACCATGCGACACAAGCAGGATCTCTGAACGAAGTCGAATTCCTTCGCTTTGACTTCACTCACTTCCAAGCCGTAACTCCTGAAGAGTTGCGCGCCATTGAACAACAAGTCAATGAGAAAATCTGGGAAGCAATTGCAGTAGAAACTGTTGAGACAGATATTGATACTGCTAAAGAAATGGGAGCTATGGCTCTCTTTGGTGAGAAATACGGTAAGGAAGTCCGTGTTGTTACTATCGGTGACTACTCTATCGAGCTTTGTGGTGGTACCCACGTTGGCAACACTTCTGAGATTGGTCTCTTCAAGATTGTCAAAGAAGAAGGAATCGGATCAGGAACTCGCCGTATCTTGGCAGTAACTGGTAAGGAAGCCTTTGAAGTCTATCGCGAACAAGAGGATGCACTGAAAGCAGTCGCGGCAACTCTTAAAGCACCTCAACTCAAGGAAGTTCCTCACAAGGTCGAAGGGCTTCAAGAGCAACTCCGTCAATTGCAAAAAGAAAATGCAGAATTGAAGGAAAAAGCCGCAGCTGCAGCTGCAGGTGATGTCTTCAAGGATGTGAAGGAAGTCAACGGTCACCGTTACATTGCAAGCCAAGTTTCTGTATCCGACGCAGGTGCCCTTCGCACCTTTGCGGATAACTGGAAACAAAAAGACTACTCTGATGTGCTTGTCCTTGTCGCAGCAATTGGTGACAAGGTCAACCTTCTTGTAGCCAGCAAGACAAAAGACATCCACGCAGGTAACTTGGTTAAAGAATTGGCTCCAATCGTCGATGGACGTGGTGGTGGTAAACCAGACATGGCCATGGCAGGAGGAAGCAGCCAAGCTAAGATTCAAGAACTCTTGGATGCAGTAGAAGGTAAATTGTAAGACAATAAAGATCTATCCACTTGGGTAGGTCTTTTTGTGTATACAAAAAAGCCAAATCCGACCGGATTTGACTTTGAACTGATAGGTCTATTTTGTTGTCCAGACACTGATTGAACCCGCTGCTACTGGAAATTCTCCATAACCTTCAGCATTGATTGTAACTTGTGCTGGGTGATTTTCAAGGAGATCAACAAAGGTTTGGTCAGCCCATTCTTGCCCGACAAACATAGCCTTGCTGTTTTCTTGATCATTTGAAATCAAGACTGCGATTGGGGATTGATGTTCAGCGCCTGAACGGACCCATCCAATACAGTTGGCATCGTCAAAGTAGTCTGTTTGCTCTCCATAGGCCAAGTCTTTTCGGATGGCTAGGAGACGGTCAAGAACTTCTCTGAAATCTTGTTGACCAAATTGCCCTGAAATACCGTAATAATCTCCGTAAAAGACACATGGAAGTCCATCTTGGCGTAATAGAATAAGGGCATAGGCTGCTGGCTTGAACCATTCTTCAACAGTAGACTCAAGGGCTTGCCCTCGTTGGGTATCATGGTTGTCAACGAAAGTGACAGCCTTGTCAGGCTTGAGTTCAACCAAGCTATCAGTAAAGATAGTACGAAGGTCGTAGCTTGCTCCAGCCTGACTAGCTTCAAAGAGGTTTTGGTGGAGGCGAACATCGACAAGGTCAAAACGTTCCTCTGTTTTCTCAAGATAGTCTAGGTTAGCTTCCTTGTCAGGGTTCCAAAATTCCCCAAAAACATAGAAATCTTCTCCGTATTTTTCCTTCATATCACGGATGAAATTGCCCATAAAGAAGGAGTCGATGTGCTTAACGGCATCCAAACGGAAACCAGCCACACCAGTCGTTTCCATGAACCAGTCAGCCCAGTCATAGATGTTTTGGATGACTTCAGGGTGCTTAAAGTCCAGGTCAGCGTACATGAGATAGTCGTAGTTGCCGTTTTCGTTATCGACCAATTCCTCATTTGCCCAGCCTTTGTTGTCTCCCTGGATCAGGTAAATGCCAGATTTACGGCGCTTGGCATCGTAGTCTGTACCTGTGAAGTGGTACCAGTGCCAGTGGAAGTCATTGT
>CAUSQY010000043.1:0-11841 GCA_963533645.1 uncultured Streptococcus sp.
ATACCAAAGATACTTATGTAGGCTACTGGAGTTTTGACACCGCCGCAACCTGCAAAATCAAAGGAATTTATGACGAGCGCTTGAAAGATTTAGAGTACTTCCCGTATGATCTTCTAGTCCAAGAAAACTAAGAAAACTGGGTTTCCACCCAGTTTTTATCGAACATGTAGCCTCCTTTTCTTTTTGTTACACGGACATCCACAGCATGGCTGGGGTCCTTAAGCGGGAGACAATAGTACTGGAACAGTTTCGACAGGGTTTGCCAAACGGGTGGAGGATCTGGTCAAGATTTCTGAGAAAGTCCAGAGCTTACTATCTGAAAAATAAATGGAAGGAATAGACTTCTGCATTGATTAGCATGATTTTCGTTTCATACGTATTGAGTAGGATGCTGATTTTTTGATACTTTATATCATCAAACTAATTATTGCTAAAATATTATTTTTTTAAATTATTTGATGTAATACTTGCGTTAGCATTTGAATAATGTTAAAATAAGATAAAAAAAAAGAACATAGGAGTAAGAATATGTCAGACCAAATTCGTGTATCCACAGAAACCCTTCAATCACGTGCGCGTGAATATGGAAAAGCTGCTAATGATATCAGAGTTATCTTGAACAATCTTCAACGCCTACAAGACACTCTTCGTTCAGAGTGGGAAGGTGCTGCCTTCCAAGGTTTCGAGAGACAATTCCTTGAATTGAAACCGAAGGTTGTAAATTTTGCGGATTTGATGCAACAAATCAATACACAACTTGATAAGACTGCTGAAGCAATGAAACAAAATGACCAAGCTTTATCTAAGAACTTTGGCATTCAAAATAGTTAAGGATAAAGTTGAGGATTTCTCCTCAACTTTTTTACTACATTTATTTAAGGAGATCATGTGAACAAGAAAGTTTTATTTAGCTTAGGGATAGCACTGTTATTAGTTACAATGATAGTATCCTTCTTTGCAGTTGTAAAACCAACACCTATCAGCCGAACGAACTCAGATTCCTCGGTGCAACAAGCCCCTATTAAAGTGGCTGTTGTTAATGAAGATACAGGTAAGGTATATAATGGACAACCGGTTAACATTGCGAATACTTTAGTAAACTCGTTCATAGCTAAAAATAATTACAAAGTAGAAGTTGTTTCTCGGTCAATCGCTGAAAGCGGTCTAAAAAATGAGACTTATCAGTTGATGATAATCTTGCCAAGTAAATTTTCAGAAGAAGCTTTAGCGATCGAATCAACTTCCCCTGTTCAGGCGAAGTTTCAATATCAAATTCAATCAAGTGATCAACTAACTGTTAAACAGGCTGAACAAGCAGTAGTATCTTTCAAAGAGCTCTTTAATAAGGACTTGATTAATATTTATTTCACTAGTATTATTGGGAATTTGAAAACAGCACAAGGCCAGGTTGCTGATGTGGTTACAAATGAACATGAGTCACTAACGTCCTTTAATAATAAGTTAGTAGATCCTCTTGCTCAATATAGTCAACAATTTAATGGCTTAGGTTCATCACCGAATAATCTTTTATCATCGTATTCATCATTTAACAAAACCCTGTTAAATACAAATGATGCCTTTAAATCAATTATTTCTGTTGATAAGACATATGAGGGACCAATAAAAGAAATAGATGAGCAACAAAAAAAATGGGATCAATCCTTGGATAATAGAGAAAAGTCTTTGGTCAACTATGATACAGAATTTTCTAAATTATCAGTTAAGGAACAATTAACTCGATTAACTGCTATAAACACTCAAGTTACTGAGAAGTTATCAGAGCCAGCTATTTGGAAAGAAACTACTAATACGGCTTCTTCCTATAATCAAGATATCACAAAACTTCTTGAAAGCTTGAAGAAGAATAATAAGGAAATAGATGATACCTTATCAAATTATGATAAAAAGATTAGAGAAGCAGTAGAGTCTTCCTTGGCTAAAAACTCCTCAGCGGTAGATGGAGCTAATAAAACTCTTGGAAGTTATATTCAGTCGTTAAATACTAGTATGGAAAATCAAATGACTAGTAAATGGCCAAGTGTATACTACGATGATGCAGCTATAAATAATCTTTCTTTGTCAGATACTGATAAACAACATTTGAAAAATATTAGTGCTTTTATACAGTGGTATAGTAAGAAGATAGGGAAAGATTTGCCAACTTTGCAAGCTACAACACTTGAAAATGAAGAGTTTTCTCAGTTAAAGAATGATATTAAATCTAAGAGCACAACAAAACGTGAGCTAAAATTGCCTTCATTTGAAGGAAAAATTTCAAAATTAACCTTAACAGTACCAAGTGGATATTATCTTAAAGAATCAAACTATGGATTTTCTGATCTTGGAGGAGGTAGTTATCAGGTATCCATCCCTAGTGAAGCATCTCCAGGTATGACTATTTCATACACACTAGGAATCAAGAATGAAAATGATATCAGTGTCTTGTCGCCTGTCTTTGTTAAGTATCAATTAGATACGACAGAAGATGTAAAAGTTATAAAGGAAGATGCCCCTGATCTAGAAAAAGGGAGAACAGAGAATGATACGCCTGTTAGTTCAGCTACTCCTGTAACTTCAAGCTCCTCTACGTCTGATGGGAAGAAACCAACAGAAATTGTTACAGTCACCAAGACCATCACGATTACAAAGATAAATCAAACAGAAAAGAAAGTTTTGAATCGTCATTATGAGATGCAAGACATTATTTCTAACTGGGAGTACAATCCTACCAAGCTAACTCAAGCGGTTTATAAAGATGTTGAGGCGTATCTACAGTTATCAGGACTAGTTACTGCGTATTACGGCTTAGATTTATCTAAAAATACGTACACAGACACTACGTTTGTTCCGGCAGAAGGTTCTATTGCTGCCTTAGCAAATAATGATGACCTCAAGACCATTGTGACCAATCTAATCAAAGCGACCACAGTAGAAGCTTTAAAATCAGATTTGAAGATTTCGGATAAAAAATTGACGGATATTCAGTCTCGATTAGCTAACACTAAAAAATTGACATCTAATATTGATCAGCTGAGAGAAACAACCAAAGATTTAATGACCCAGTTAAGTCAGTTAATTGAACAAACCAAATTAGTGGATAAAACGATTGAAAGTAAACCTAGTTTTGTTGAAACAGAAAAAGTAGATAATACTAATATGGTTACAGTTAGTATGGATATGAACAGGGACCTAGGTACACTGATGTTAGCCAGTAAAACATTGATGGACAATACAAAAGCAAACCAAGCTGTTTCTGAGACAATTGAAGCTGCTATGACTCAGTTGACAAATGATGTTAATACATTGGAAAAAGACGGAAAATCATTAACTGAACGCGTTTCTGAGTTGAAGAAAGTCATGTCTAGTGAATATGGTTCAAACGAAGAATTTCTTAAAAACTTTTCTACTGTTTTGAGCAATACTAGAACAGGTAACACCAAAAATGAAGCTGTATATGAATATTTGTCGAATCCTGTTGATGCTTCGAAAATTGGGAATGTCGTATCAGCTGCGACCAATTCACCGTCACAGACTAATCGTCAAGACGAAAGATCAGGACTTCTTATTATCTTAGTCAGCTATCTTGTTAGCTTGGTTGTTGCTTATCTTTTCCAACATGCAGATAAAGAAGAATTGCAAAGATTAATCAGTTTGAAGGATCGTTTGTCATGGAGAAATTCTTCTGGACCAATGTTCTTCCTAAGTGTGATTTCAGTAGCAGCAGGTTCTATCATTGCGATTGTTTCTGGAGTTAAACTTGCTTTCTCTGTAAGTCAGTTGAGTTGGTTTGTAGTACTTCTTGTCTTGGTAAGTCTAATGATGACATATGGTCTGAATATCCTTATGGATAAACTAAAAAGTCTTGGATTTTTGATAAGTATAAGTCTACTACTGCTTTATATCATTTCTGCAACTCAATTGTTTGATGAATATTATGTGAATTCGGCTCCTATTTTAACAGCTCTTTCTCCATTGACATATCTTGAAGGTGCTGTGAAATTATTCATTAATCAGCAAAATGGAGTTGTTCAGTCAGTAATGGTAATTGTTGTTCTCACAATTGCTTTGGGACTTGGAAATACTTTCTTGTATCGTCAAGTTAAGGATAGCAAGTAATATGAAAAAAACCATTGTCTTTATCTTTCTATTGTTTTTAATTTTTACAAGAGGAAGTGTTGCTTTTGCAAATGATGGATCTTTGCAAATAGATACATCTTTAGATAAAAATACCAAGAAAACGGAGATTCAGTACTTTGAACAGGAGAGTAATTTGACAAAGTTATTTCATCCTGAGACCTATAAATTAGTTGATACAACTAAAAAATTGGATAACGAAAAGTATCAATTAGTTAAAACAAACTTATTTATCACTAAAGTGGAAACGGAAAATATCGTTAATGAGTATCAGTCTGCTTTATTTACCAGTCAGATTCAAATCAATCACAGTGATAAAAAGACTGTTTCACTTAAAAACGTAAAGTCTCCTGTTTCTTGGACCGCAATTTTATTGTTTATACTAGGGATGATTGTCACAATTTACTCGCTCTTTTATAAAAAGTTACATACAGCTAAACAATAAAATCGATAGAAAAATACATAGAGGGAGATACAAATGTATCTCCCTTTTTATAAACAAAAAGTTCTTCAATATTCATGTTCTGCGTGATATAATAGGCATAACACAATAGATTTAGGAGGGTTCTATGGAAGAGTACATTAATATTAGTCTGGATTGTTCGCCTTTTTTATCTAAAATATTAGATTTAAGAGTCCCTACCGAGTTAACGATTAAAGAATTAATACAAATCGTCTCAGATACTTATGGTATAGGGGTTAAGGTAATGAATCCAAGTGTAAGAAATCAACAGTCTGGAGAAATTCTTGCTAGTACGAGCAGTCTAGCATTAGTGAAAGACGGAGTTTTATTAAAATTGGAAAGAATATAGTAAGGGAGTCAGGTATGGACGTTAAAAAAATGGAATTAGTAGTTGGAGATATCAAGGGAAACCGAGAAATAGCTTATGCTCTATTAACAGCAACACAACCTTATTTTGTGAATCAAAATGTCATTGAGGAAGAAGGTAAATTAACGATTGAAAGTCTTTTGACAGATGAATATTATTCTTGGGATAAGCTGACTACGATGATTGATGAAGAAAAATTACGTCATCTGATCAATATTGGTCAATTATTTAACTTGATGAAGGATTCAATCTATACTTATGAGTTATCACCTAGTAATCTAGTATTTTCACGAAATGGAACCCCCCTATTCATTTTTCGTGGTGTTAAAGGGCAAGTGCCTCCCTATGATGCATTAAACCTAGAAGCGTTTACCGTTAACTTTAAAGCCATGATAGTGTCTCTACTAGATAAAAAGGTAAGTTATGAAAAATTGGTGGAGGGGCAGTCGCCATTCTATAAGGGAAAACTGTTTTGTGAGACTATCATGAAGGCTGAAGATTTGGATGAAATCTTAGCTTTACTACTAGAAAAATACCTAGAAGAACAAGAACAAAATAAAGAAAAATTTTCACGTGTTCCTAACAAACTTGTTTCGCGATTGAAGTGGACTACTATTATTGCATCACTTATTGGAGTGCTATCAATTGTTGGAGTGCTTTACTTTGCATTGTTCGCTATGCCTAATCAACAAATGATTTCAGACTTACGTTTGGCTTTTGTACACCAAGATTATTCATCGGTTGTGTCTACTGTTAAAAATACAGACTCTAAATCACTTAGTCAAGATGATGCTTATATGGTAGCTTTTTCGGTCATCAAAACAGAACCTTTAACTGAAGCGCAAAAGACAGAACTATCCAAAATATCAACTCAATCAAGTACAGACTATCTTCGTTACTGGGTCTTAATTGGCCAGTCGAAAATTGATGAAGCCATAGATATTGCTAGTTACTTAGATGATCCACAATTATTAATGTACGGTCTGACTAAAAAGGTTGATGAAGTTCAGAGAAATCCTAACCTCACATCAGAACAACGTACGGAGCAACTAAGTAATTATAAGAGTAAATTGGAAGAGTTGAAGAAAAACTACCTAACACCGGAGACGAACAAGTCGAATACGACTTCGACTTCAGCTTCGAATTCAGCTTCGAATTCAGCTTCGAATTCAGCTTCAGCAGAGTCAAGATAGGAGTGGTCTATGAATTATTTATTTTTTGATGGCAATGTTTATCCACTCTATACAGGAAAAACCTATCAACTGGGGTCTTCTGTAGATTCTAATATCTATCTTCCAATTTTTGAGAATGTGGTGCTGGAAGTCAAGGAAAATGGAGTTGAACTACTCGGGGAGACTTATTCTTATGGGGAACATTTGGTTTCTATAGCTGAAAATATAAATGTATCCTTATTAATTATTGAAAACACAGCGCATTACCTTCTTCCTGAGAAAATACTTTATTTATCAGATAAGAAAGAAGCGACCATTCGCTTAGTTGATTTTCCTATAGAAATCATTTTGACCTTTGGTGGGACAAATAAGACGATTTACAGTGTTAGTCCATTTTACATTAACGGTGAAAGAAAAACAGGAAAGCAAAACATTCAAGATATGGATCAAATTGTTTTTGAACAGGGTCTAGGTTTATCCGTTCAAAAACAAATCTTATCGATTCAATCACTATTTTCTATTGAGACGAGCTTACTACCTTTTTCTGAGGTAATGGTCGAAGATCGCTCAAAAGAATTCCATCGCTCTCCACGGATTATTCTAAGAGAACCCGAGGATAAAGTAACGATTGCTTCGGCACCAACAGATGATGAAGGTAACAAACAATCGTTACTAAGATTGATTATTACCCCTTTGGCGATGATTGTCTTTACGATACTGACCGTTTACTTTACACGTAGTGGTGGAATGATGCTTATGATGATGGGGATGTCTGTCATTACTATTGGGACTTCCATTCATACTTATTTTTCTGATAAAAAATCACATAAGGAACTTCAAGAACAGAAAATTGTTGATTATATGGAATATTTGGAAACCAAATATTCACAGCTGGCTGACTTACGTGACGAACAAGTTGAGGCTCTGGTTTATCATTTTCCTGATACAGTTCGTATTTTGGAAATGGTAGAAAAAATAGATCGACGAATTTATGAGAAAACGCTCTATCACTTCGATTTCTTGTCTTATCGCTTAGGATTGGGCGAAGTTAATTCTAGCTTCTCTATTGAGTATTCAGATTCTGAGTTAACAAAATACAATGCGGCTGCTAATCAAAAAATTCAAGAACTACTTTCCTACTATCGTGTGACCAAGCATGTACCTATTACTCATACATTAACGAGCCCCACAGGATATATAGGGACACGTCAAATAGTGATTGAACAAGTTCAACAGATGATGATGCAATTAGCGACTTTCCAAAGTTATCATGATCTACAGTTTATTCCAATTTTCCGAGAGGAAGAGTTGGAGTTGTGGGATTGGAGTCGTTGGTTACCTCATACGAAAATTAAAGCACTAAATAGCCGTGGTTTTGTATACAATCAACGTACTCGAGATCAACTATTGACGTCTCTCTATCAAGTTATTAAAGACAGAAAATTAGATAGTGAGCAGGACAAGGGGAAAGAAAAGCAATACAGCCCTCATTATATTCTCTTTATTACAGATTTAAGTCTGATGTTGGACCACAACATTATGGAGTATATCAATGAAGATTTATCCCATTTAGGGATTCATTACGTTTTCGTAGAAGAAGTGCTTGAAAGTTTACCAGAACACGTTAAGACAGTTGTTGACTATCGAGGAGATAAAAAAGGTACCGTATTACTTCAGGATGGCAATTATACAAATAAAGAAATTACACCTCTTCCTCCTGTAAGTTTATCGGAAAAAGAAAATTTTGCGAGAAATCTTGCGGGTATTCATCATGTTCAGACTTTGCGTAATTCGATTCCGAATAGCATTACCTTCCTTGAAATGTATGGAGTCAATAAGGTAGAGGAGCTAGATCTTTTAAAACGATGGCAGGACAATGAGACTTTTCAAACAATGGCTGTTCCTCTAGGAGTTCGAGGTAGAGACGATATTCTTTATCTAAACATTCATGAGAAGGCTCATGGCCCTCATGGATTGATTGCTGGTACTACGGGATCAGGGAAGTCTGAGCTTATTCAGTCCTACATTCTATCTTTAGCTGTGAACTACCATCCGTATGAGGTTGCTTTCCTCTTGATTGACTATAAAGGTGGAGGGATGGCTAATCTCTTTGCAGACCTACCTCACGTCGTTGGTACGATTACAAACTTGGATGGCAACCAGGCGAATCGGGCTCTGGTATCTATCAAGGCTGAACTGAAGAAACGTCAGCGTATCTTTGCAGAAAATGACGTTAATCATATCAACCAGTATATGAAACTCTTCAAAGAAGGGAAGGTCAAAGAACCATTACCACATCTATTAATCATTAGTGATGAGTTTGCAGAGTTGAAGGCGAATCAACCTGATTTCATGGATGAATTGGTCTCTACGGCTCGTATTGGTCGTTCATTGGGAGTTAAATTAATTTTAGCAACTCAAAAACCTAGTGGGGTGGTTAATGATCAAATCTGGTCGAACTCGAAGTTTAAAATAGCTCTTAAAGTACAGGATGTTGCAGATTCTAGAGAAGTAATCAAAACACCTGATGCCGCAGAAATCACCCAGACAGGTAGAGCCTATCTTCAAGTCGGAAATAATGAAATCTATGAGTTATTCCAAAGCGCGTGGTCGGGTGCGGATTATAATCCAGAAGGACGAAACCATGTTCAAAAAAATACAACGGTGTATGAGATTACAAGTAATGGTCAATACAATGCCATTAATAAAGATTTGAGTGGTTTAGTCAATAAAAAAGAAGCTAAGGCTGTTCCAACAGAATTGGACGCCATTGTAGAAAAAGCTCGTGAAGTCTTTGACGGTCTTCGTATCCATCAGGTGGCCAGTCCTTGGTTGCCGCCACTCGAAGAAAAGATATATGCTAAAGATACACAATCGACTAACTTCAAGGATTATTGGGGACGTTCAGAGGCCTTACAACCTATTTTGGTTGGGTATCAAGATATTCCTGAAAGGCAGGAACAATCTCCACTTTATTTCAATATGGAACAAAGAGGGCATATTTTATTGGTTTCTAGTCCAGGATTCGGGAAGTCCACTTTTCTACAGAACTTTGCGATGGACGTGATCCGTAAGCACACACCAGACCAGGTCCATTTCTACCTCTATGACTTTGGTACTAGTGGCTTGATCTCTATTTCTGATTTTCCTCATGTTGCAGATTATTTCACCCTGGATGAAACTGAGAAAATCATGAAATCTCTTCGATTCTTGAATAGAGAGATAAAAACTCGGAAAAGTGCTCTTTCGCGAGCAAGAGCGACAAATCTAACGCAGTACAATCAGTTGTCAGATGAGAGTTTTCCAACTATTTTTATCGAGATAGATGGTTTTGATAGTGTGATGGATGCCCCATTTGTAGATGCCTTTTATGATACTTTAAATGTCATTGCTCGAGATGGTGCCTCTCTAGGAATCTATCTAGTTGTGACACTTTCCCGTCTCAATGCGATGCGTTTACAGTTGCAATCCAACTTTAAGACCAAGATTTCTCTCTTCTTATTTGATAACAGTGATTTATCAAGTGTAGTAGGACGTTCAAATATTCCACTCGATGAAATCAAAGGCCGTGCCATAGCTAAGTTTGATGATATCGTCCAATTCCAAGTGATGTTGCCATATAGTAGTGAATACTATACGGACTACATAAAAGAAGTTCGTGCGGAACAAGAAGCCATGGCTGTGGCATACGATGGTCCACTTCCTGCAGGTATCCCAATGTTACCAGAAAAGGTAACCAAAGAAGGGATGGCAGAAATCTTAGAAAGCAGTCAAGACTTTATCTTGGGACTCGAAAGAGAGGCTGTTGTTCCAGCATCCTTTAGTTTCGAGCGACCTATTCTTATAGCCTCAGACAGTCCTGCTTTTGTAACGAATTACTATAAATTATTAGAGTATCATTTGGAACGTATGTCAGGTAAGTATAATACGCTTATCTTAGATCCTAGTCAGCGTATCAGCAACCAACTTTTTGATGGTATCCAACGATTCGATTCTTCTTTAGAAGTCGATAATGTGATGAAGACGATATTAGAAGACTTTAAGAAACGAGTGGCTACGCCAAGTCAGGACTATCCTAAATGGTTAATTCTGATCCCTGATATTGCGGCGACAGCTATGGCAGCAGGGATGAACGAAGTAGACTTCAAAGAACTTCTTACGGAAGGTTCTCGCTATGGAGTAACTTTGGTATTTGCTGGTGCTTATCAGGATCTAGTAACCAATCAATACGATAATTTTGTCAAACTAGTTAATCAGTTAGTAGAACAAGTCTTCCTTGGTGTACGCATTAGCGATCAAGATCATACTCGATATCCTTACATCATGAATGAACCGGCACTGAAGCCTAACCAAGGATACATTCTTTACCCAGATCGTTATGAATTTGTTCAATTATTAGAAATTTAGAAAGGGATACGATGAAAGAAACGACCATGTTGCCACTCGGCAGTATCATTATATTAAAAGGAAATACAAAGAAGATGATGATCATTGCACGGGTCATCGCGGCGCCTGTCAAAGGGAATATCTATCGCTTTGACTACGGGGCCTGCCTCTATCCCGAGGGGCTTGTAGGCGATAGCCTTATCTACTTCAATGATGAAGATATTTTTAAGGTTGTTCAAGAGGGTTATAGTGATGAGGATAATGACCTCATGTTGGAAAATATTGCTGCGGTTATAGATCAGACAGAGATTCCTAAAGGAAATGTAGCCGAATTGAATGACGTAAATGGATTGGGAGGTTAAGAGATGGGAGAAGTTGATTATATGCAAATCGATTCTCTGCAAAGACAGGTGAATGCCCACTCTGCCAGCATCTCATCTGCCCAATCACGGATTACGATTATCGATGAAAAATTGGAGCGTCTTCGCACGGCCAAGAAGTCTGTAGGGGAAATTCAAAAAAAGGTTCACGATATCAGGTATCCTATCAACCACCGCAATATCCAGCCGGAATGGCAAGGCAAACAAAAAGATGCCTTCACCAAGCAGTGGGAAACCTTCTCCAGTGACTACACTAGTTTCCAAACAGAGATGGATACCTTCTATGATGCCATCTGTGATGAAATCACTAGGTTAGAGAACCAAAAGAATGAAGAAAATGGTATTATTGGCTGGTGTCAAAGTCAGATTAACAATCTGGGAAATTTCATCGAGAAGCTATTACATTAGAAGGAGGGGAAAGGTCATGTATGGAACGATTCAATTATCCGAGGTTCTGTTTAACTCACACATCGGTAGTCTATCCAAGGCCAAGGCTAGTTTGGCAGGAGTTGGAAAACCGAGCTTCAACACGACAGCTACATCGAAAGGCTTGGACTTGTACCAGGAACAATTCAATGAACTCCACCAGCTAGTGAAGACCTATGCGACCTTGCTGGAGACAGATATCGCCTTGATGGCAGGCACAGGGAAAGAGATGCATCGGACAGATAGTGTTCTGGGACAAAACATGTTTCCTGGTTTGCAGTAGGGAGGTGCTATGAGTTACAATATAAAATTTGATGATATCACCTCTGTTCAGGTGGAAAGTCAAAAGACGATAAATGCTTGGGGAGAGTCGGTCGCGAGCCTAAACAAGGCCATGACAGACTTCATCAACAATAAAAATCTCCAAGGTCAGGCCATCTCGAGTATGCGCAGATACCTAGTAGAGGTGCATGGGACTCTCCTTCAGACTCTGGTCAACCTGATGAATGACTA
>CAUSQY010000044.1:0-11657 GCA_963533645.1 uncultured Streptococcus sp.
CTGAAATTTATTTTCAGGACTCTTCATTTTATTTAATTTTTTCCTCTTCGTAGTCTCCATTACTACATACAACCTGCTTGCCACCACCACGGACTTTTTTCTCAACAAGGAAGTGTCCGCATTTTGGACAATCACGGCCAATTGGTTTGTCCCAGGAAGTAAATTCACATTCTGGATAGCGATTGCAACCATAGAAGATACGATTGCGCTTGGTTTTGCGTTCGATGATTTGTCCTTGATGACAGCTTGGACACTCGACTCCAATCTCTTTGACAATAGCTTGTGTATGACGGCAGTCTGGGAAATTGCTACATGCATAGAATTTACCAAAACGACCGAGCTTAATCACCATCGGACTGCCACAAACCTCACAGTCAAATCCAGCTGGCTCATCCTTGATCTGGATTTTTTCCATTTCGGATTCAGCCTTGGCCACTTCTTTAGAGAATGGTTTATAAAAGGCATCAATAACACGTTGCCACTGTTCTTTTCCAACTTCGACATCATCCAGTTTTCCTTCCATCTCAGCTGTGAAGGTCACGTTTACGATATCTGGGAAATATTCAACAATGAGTTTATTGACAATTTCTCCCAGTTCTGTCGGTTCAAAACGTTTAGCAGCCAGACGAACGTAGTAACGTTTTTGGATGGTTTCAATGGTCGGAGCGTAGGTTGACGGACGTCCAACTCCATTTTCTTCCAAGGTCTTGATAAGAGTCGCTTCCGAATAGCGAGCTGGCGGTTGAGTGAAATGTTGTTCTGGCTTGCTATTGACCTGCTTGACCACATCTCCAACAGCCATATCTGGCAACATCTTGTTCTTGTCAGAGTCATTGTAGATAGCAAGATACCCATCAAACTTAACTTGACTTCCATTTGCCGCAAACTGAACCCCATTTTGAGAAAGCTTAACAGCCATGGTATCAAAGATAGCTCCTGTCATCTGGCTTGCCACAAAACGATTCCAGATAAGGGTATAAAGCTTAAGCTGGTCTTTGTCCAAGTACTTAGCGATGCTTTCAGGTGTGTTAAAGACACTAGATGGACGAATGGCTTCGTGGGCATCCTGAGCACCTGAAGCATTCTTGACCTTGCTACCATGCTTGGAATACTTGCTACCAAAACGGTCGTTAATGTAGCTTGCCGCTTCGTTCTGAGCCACAGGACTGATACGAGTCGAGTCTGTACGCATATAGGTAATCAAACCTTGCACGCCTGATCCGATATTGATCCCTTCATAGAGCTGTTGAGCCACCATCATGGTCTTTCGAGTACGGAAATTGATTTTGTTGGCAGCGTCCATCTGCATGGTTGAGGTCGTATAAGGTAGGGGCGCATTGCGTTTGCGCTCCTTCTTATCTACCTGATCCACTGTAAAATCTTTGCTCGATAGATGGGACAAGACTTCTTTGACCTCTTCATTGGTGGTCAATTTCATCTTTTTGCCATTCATACCATAGAAAGAAGCTTGAAATTGCTTGGTTCCCTTCTTAAAGACACCATCAATTGTCCAGTATTCTTCTGGTTGGAAGGCATTGATTTCATTTTCACGATCAATGATGAGCTTAAGGGCAACAGACTGCACGCGTCCTGCTGATAAGCCCTTCTTGACCTTTTTCCACAAAATTGGCGAAATTGAATACCCTACCAAGCGGTCCAAGACACGACGAGCTTGTTGGGCATCGACCAAGTCCATATCAATCTTGCGAGGTTCTTTAAAAGCATTTTTCACTGCATCCTTGGTGATTTCATTAAAGACCACACGATTGGCATCATTCTCATCCAAATCAAGGATATGAGCCAAATGCCAGGAAATTGCTTCTCCTTCACGGTCCGGGTCACTCGCCAGAAAGACTTTATTGGCCTTTTTAGCTTCTTTTTTCAAGTCATTAATGAGAGGGCCTTTTCCACGGATATTGATATACTGCGGTTCATAGTTATTTTCAATGTCAACTGACATACTGGATTTTTTCAAATCACGGATATGACCGACACTGGCTAAAACCTTATAATTTCTGCCTAGATATTTCTCAATCGTTTTCGCCTTAGCAGGAGACTCTACGATGACTAGATTTTTTTTAACTGTTGATTTTTTCTTCTTTGTTGCCGTAGCCACACTATCACACCTTTTCAAAGTAATAAACTTTATAAAGTGTAAACCATTTTTCTATAGCTGTCAAGACCTAAGTCCTATATATAGAAGAAAAGTTTATCTGAGGGAACAAATTTCTCCTTAAAATTCAAACTCAGCCAGCACATCTTGACCACTTGTGACCAGTTTCGCTCCCTCTTGGATCAGGTGGTGACAGCCATCTGAATGGCCATCTAAAATGTTTCCTGGAATGGCAAAAACATCGCGTCCTTCTTCCATAGCTCGCTCACAGGTAATAAGACTACCTGAACGCATCCTTGCCTCTGCTACAATCACACCACGGCAAAGGCCAGCAATGATACGATTACGAGCTGGAAAGTGAAATTTCAAGGGTTCCTCACCAGGTCCGTACTCGCTAAGTACCAAATGGTGATTGCCAATGTGTTCCTGCAAACGTTTATTGGCTCGGGGATAAAAAACATCCAATCCTGTTCCAATCACTGCAATTGTTCTTCCTCCATTCTGGAGTGCAGCCATATGGGCAGCGGTATCGATTCCTTTGGCCAAGCCACTAACCACGATTAACTCGTTTTCTAAACCTTGGATAATTTTCTGGACCGACTTAGCTCCTTGGCTCGAACAAGAACGACTCCCCACAACAGCAACCTTTGGAAATTTCAATAAGTCCAGATTCCCTTTGTAAAACAAAAGAGCTGGAGCATCATAAATCTCACTCAGATCCCAAGGATAACAGTCGTCTAGAATAGAGAAGGATGGAAATTTTTGAAACTCCTTCTCCAACTGCGCATCATCAATCTGGAAATAGCGTTCCATAAAGACAGCAGGATTGCGGCATCCCGATATTTCTGCAATATCACCTAGCAAGAGCTCCTGATCTACAGTCTCGTCATATTCAAGAACAGTTAAAATCTGTTGATTGGTCAGCCCAGCTTTTCTCAATTTATAAATCTCATAGTTTGTGATCTTCATATACAACTCCATTTCTTTTTCCACTCATCTATCTATTCGTAAAAAAAATAAAAAGAAGACCAAGAATCTTCTTTTTTTCATTTATTCAGCTTTAGCTTTAGTATTTGACCAGCTACTTTCAACCATCGGTAAGATTGTTTTTAAAGTTTCCCCATCTCCTTCAAGTGAAACATAGCGGATTTTACCATCATTTGATCGGAAAACCCAAGTAACGAGGTATTTCCCTGACTTAGCAATTGCATTGACAACATAGGCTTCATAGCCTCCAATGGTCGATTTGGAGCCCCAAACCTTACTGAAATCAGAGCTTTGTTCTTTGGAAGTTAAAATACTAGAAGAGACAGTCACAACATCCAGTTTAGCATATTCTTCTTCACTGATATTAAACTGCTCAGCCTTGAAGGTATTCAGCGTAACAATGTTGATATATGTTCCATCACTATACTGTATATCATTTCCACCTTCTACTTCATGAAATCGAACCCATGATTTGGGTACCTTGACAAAACCATATTCATTCGAACCGATAATTTGCGTCTCTTCCTTTTTCGCTTCTGAAACGGCAGAGCTAGAGCTACTCGTTTCCTGACTGCTAGAAGAACTAACAACTGCAGACGAACTTTCTTCGGTTGCTGTTTGTGATTTATTGGAGCATGAAGCTAGAAAAATACTAGCAGTAACTACAGTACCTAAAATTAATAATTTTTTCATCCTACCACCTTTCCATCTGCATTATAAGAAAAATAAGGACTTCTGTCAAATTTTAACCTAATCAATTCTGTTAGTTTCCGATTTTATCACTCTCATTTAAAGAAAAAACTCTTGAAAAATCTTCAAGAGTTTTGTTTTCTATTTCTATTCTTCATCCATGCTTAAGACGCTAAGGAAGGCTTCTTGTGGGACTTCTACTGATCCGATAGCTTTCATGCGTTTCTTACCAGCTTTCTGTTTTTCAAGGAGTTTACGCTTACGAGAAACGTCACCACCATAACACTTGGCAAGTACGTTTTTACGAAGGGCCTTGATATCCGTACGAGCCACAATTTTGTGTCCAATAGCTGCTTGAATCGGCACTTCAAATTGTTGGCGAGGGATGATTTTCTTGAGCTTATCAACAATGAGTTTCCCACGTTCGTAGGCAAAGTCCTTGTGAACGATAAAGCTAAGGGCATCGACCTTATCACCATTGAGAAGGATGTCCATTTTGACCAGCTTAGATGGACGGTACTCTGACAATTCATAGTCAAAGCTTGCATAACCACGAGTCGAGGACTTGAGCTTATCAAAGAAGTCAAAGACAATTTCAGCAAGTGGAATTTGATAGATAACATTGACACGATTATCATCAATATAATCCATAGTCACAAAGTCCCCACGCTTGCGTTGAGCCAGTTCCATCACCGCTCCGACAAACTCCTGCGGTACCATGATTTGCGCCTTAACATACGGCTCTTCAATAGTCGCAATCTTGGTAGGATCCGGGAACTCTGATGGGTTAGACACATCCATAGACTCACCGTCAGTTTGGTTAACCTTATAGATAACAGAAGGAGCTGTCATAATGAGGTCGATGTTAAACTCACGTTCTAAACGCTCTTGGATAACATCCATATGGAGAAGCCCAAGGAATCCACAACGGAAACCAAATCCCAGCGCCTGCGATGTTTCTGGTTCAAACTGCAGACTGGCATCGTTGAGCTGCAATTTTTCAAGGGCTTCACGAAGGTCATTGTATTTATTTGACTCGATTGGGTAAAGTCCTGCAAAGACCATAGGGTTCATTTGCTTGTACCCATCTAGCGGTTCTGTTGCAGGATTGCTTGCTAGGGTCACTGTATCTCCGACACGCGTGTCTTGAACTGTCTTGATGGAAGCCGCAATATAACCAACGTCACCAGTCGCTAGGAAATCACGCCCTACTGCTTTCGGTGTAAAAATTCCTACCTCAGTGACATCAAAGGTCTTGCCATTGCTCATGAGCTGAATCTTATCGCCAGGTTTGACTACCCCATCCATGACACGAACTTGGAGAATAACCCCGCGGTAGGCATCATAGACCGAGTCGAAAATCAAGGCTTTTAATGGAGCTGAAACATCACCAGTTGGTGCTGGCACTTTTTCCACGATTTGTTCGAGAATTTCTTCAATACCAATACCAGCCTTAGCAGAAGCTAAGACCGCTTCGCTGGCATCCAGTCCAATGACATCCTCAATCTCTGTACGAACACGCTCTGGATCAGCTGCTGGTAGGTCAATCTTGTTAATGACTGGCAGAATTTCCAAATCATTATCCAAGGCTAGATAAACGTTAGCAAGAGTTTGCGCCTCAATCCCTTGGGCCGCATCAACCACCAAAATCGCCCCTTCACAGGCAGCGAGCGAACGTGACACTTCATAGGTAAAGTCCACGTGCCCAGGTGTGTCAATCAAGTGGAAAATATAGGTCTCGCCATCTTTCGCAGTGTAATTAAGCTCAATGGCATTGAGTTTAATGGTAATCCCACGTTCACGCTCAAGATCCATACTATCCAAAAGCTGGGCTTGCATTTCACGACTAGAAACCGTCTCCGTCTTTTCCAAAATGCGGTCTGCTAGGGTTGATTTCCCATGGTCAATATGGGCGATGATAGAGAAGTTCCGAATCTTCTCCTGTCGTTTCTTTAATTCTTCTAAGTTCATGATGCTCTTCCTTTCAGGGTATCTATTAATTATAAATTGTTTTTAACATTTTGACAAGACCATACCCTGCTAGGAGTACTAATCTTCGGCAATAAAGCCATCATTTTCGATAAAGTGGTGTTCTGTCATTCCTTGGTCTGTAAAGACGATTCCATGAAGGACACCACCATAGACAGCTCCTCCATCCATGCCAATCTTGCCATCCTCTGTTATCCAAAGCTCAGCAGTACCTCGGTCTTGCTTGAGCAAACCATAAACTGGTGTATGCCCAAATACAATGGTTTTTCCAGTATGATTTTCGGCTTCGTGGAATGGCTTTCTGAGCCAAACTTTCTTATAATCTGTTGTTTCATGCCAATCATCCAAAGTTAAATCAATACCTGCGTGAACAAAGATGTATTTGTCTGTCTCTACTACAAAAGGCATTTGACGAATAAATTCGACCAAGTCTGCCACTTCTGTCGCAACCCGTTTGGCATCTTCTACGCCATCAACTGGTGCATCCATGGGACGACCTAAAATAGAGTTAATGGTTGTATCTCCACCATTGCGACGATAATGGTCATAGCTTTCTTCTGGGTCATCGAGCCAAGTCAGAAACATATACTCGTGGTTTCCTGATAGACAGATAGCCCCTTGATTATCGACCAAGTCTTTGACCATTTCTAGAACACGGCGACTGTCTTCACCACGGTCAATCAAATCCCCTAGAAAGAGCAACTGAGTTTGACCATCCCAGGTCTTGAGCAGATCTTCTAGCATACCTGCTTTCCCGTGAACATCTCCAATTACATAATAGTCTGTCATTTATTTCTCCCTCGTTTGCAATAATTCTCTGGCTTGGGTAAGGGCAGCTTCGGTTACATTTTCCCCAGCCAACATCTTAGCTACTTCCTCTACTCGTTCTTCTAAAGTCAAGAGACGAACTGTCGAAACAGTTGAATGTTCGTCACTAATCTTTTCAATAAAGAATTGATAATCCGCGATCGCAATTACTTGTGGTAGGTGAGAGATTGCTAAAACCTGACCATGTTGGCCAATCTTGTGAATCTTTTGAGCGATGGCTTGGGCCACGCGACCTGAAACTCCAGTATCCACCTCATCAAAGACAATACTGGTCTTGCCTTCCTTACGAGAAAAGGCGGATTTAATAGCTAGCATGAGGCGAGACAGTTCCCCACCGGACGCAACTTTGACCAAGGGTTTAAAGTCCTCACCAGGGTTAGTAGAAATGTAAAACTCGACCGTTTCATTCCCCTCACGACTAAATTTGCCCTTGCTAAAGCGAACCTGGAATTGTGCCTTCTCCATATAGAGGTCTTGCAGTTCTTGTTTAATCTCTGCTTCAAGCTGCTGGGCCAAATCATGACGAGCAGATGCAAGCTTCCCTGCCAAATCAACAAGATTAACTTCCAATTTCTTGAGCTCTGCTTCCATGTCCTCAGACGAAAGGTTATTACCTGTCAAGAGATTATACTCATCCGTAATCTTGGCAAAATAAAGCAAGACATCGTCTACAGTCCCACCATACTTGCGGGTAATAGTATTTAGAAGGTCTAAACGATTTTCGACCTGCATGAGGCGATTGCCATCAAAATCCAAGTCCTCAATAATATCTTCCAAACGCTTGGTAATATCTTCTAAAACATAGTAGGTTTCTGATAGAGAACTTGAAATTTCACGGTATTCAGGGTCATATTCTTCAACACTTTCCATGTCATTCATGGCTGAACGGACATTAGCAAGACTGGAGAATTCCTCATTGTCCAACATACTGTAGGCATTGGTTAGCGTATCCGCAATATTTTTATGATTGAGGAGTTTATCTCGTTCTTGGTTGAGAGCCAAGTCTTCACCAGCCTGCAAGTTTGCAGCTTCAATCTCTGCCACTTGAAATTCCAACATCTCAATACGAGCCTTGTGTTCCTGTTGGTTTTTCTTGACTTCCAAAACCTGCTTACGCATTTTGCGATAGGCATCAAAGCTCGTCTGATAGGTCTCCTTCAACTCCAAGAAAGTAGCATCACCAAACTCATCTAACATCTGGATGTGCAGTTGAGGACGCATTAACTCTTCTTGGTCATGCTGACCATGGATATCCACAAGGTGTTGCCCAATGGCACGCAAGACAGACAGATTGACCATCTGACCATTCACGCGACTAACACTACGACCATTTTGCAAAATTTCCCGCCGGATGATAATTTCATCACCCATTTCCAAACCTTGCTCATCAAAAAGTTCCTGTAAAAGGCGACTGTTTTCAACAGAAAAAAGTCCTTCAATCTCCGCCTTTGGCGCACCATGACGAATAACGTCTGTCGTTGCACGAGCCCCCAACATGAGATTCATAGCGTCGATAATGATAGACTTTCCGGCACCCGTTTCCCCAGTCAAAACAGTCATACCCTTTTCAAAATTGAGCGAAATCGCCTCAATAATGGCAAAGTTTTTTATTGAAATTTCAAGTAACATACTGACCTACCATTTTTTGACTTGTTCAACAATTTCCTCAGCTGCCTCTGCTGTTCTAGCTACAATTAAGATAGAATCATCATCAGCTAGACAGCTAAAAATCTGTTCAGAAAATGCTTCAACCAACTGACTCTTCACAAAAATGGTATTTCCAGGAATGACAGCAAGGTTGATCATATTGCCCATTAACTCAGAACTCACAATATTGTCCTCAGCCAACTGCAAACTTTTGACGATTGATTTTGGCAACTCATAGATATAGGTGTTGTTCTTCAAAGGAATTTTAACAATTCCAAGTTCTTTGATGTCCCTTGAGACAGTAGCTTGAGTAGCAGAAATACCTGCTTCCCTCAAGTACTCAACAATTTCTTCCTGAGTCCCGATCTGATAATCCGTAACAAATCTTCTAATTTTTTCAAGTCTCTCTTTTTTATTCATCTTTAAATTCTCTATGTGCTCTCTCTACAACTTTTTCTATTTCGGGAACAACTTGATTGCTTGCTCCCTCTTCCTTTTTCAAATATGCCAGAAATTCGATGTTTCCATGTCCTCCTTGGATTGGTGAATAGTCTAATCCAAGCACAGAAAAGCCTTGTTCAACCGCCATAGCAGTGACAGATTCAAGGACAGTTTGATGAACCTTGGCATCGCGAATGATCCCATTTTTCCCGATTTGCTCACGACCTGCTTCAAACTGAGGTTTGACAAGTGCTACCACCTGACCTTGATCAGCCAAGACACGGTGCAAGGCAGGCAGGATCAGACTAAGGGAAATGAAACTCACATCAATACTGGCAAAACTTGGTTCCTGCTCAAAGTCAGTCTTTTCAGCATAACGAAAATTAAACTGCTCCATGCTGACAACCCGTGGATCTTGGCGTAATTTCCAAGCCAACTGATTGGTGCCAACATCGACTGCAAAGACTAACTCAGCACCATTTTGCAGCATGACATCGGTAAATCCTCCAGTGGAGGCTCCAATATCAATCGTTGTCTCCCCTTCCACTGACAAATCAAAGACCTGCAAGGCCTTCTCCAGTTTTAGACCACCTCGGCTAACATACTTGAGTTTTTCACCCTTGAGTTTTAGCTCAGTATCATCTGGGATTTTCTCTCCTGGTTTGTCAAAACGCTCCCCATTGAGGACAGCTACAACCAGACCTGCCATGACGCCGCGCTTGGCCTGTTCTCGCGTTTCAAACAAGCCCTGTTTATAAGCTAGTACATCCACTCTTTCCTTAGCCATTGATTCTCAAACTTTCTACTACTTTCACAATCGGCTCTGTTTCAAAGCTGACTTCCTGGGCAATTTCTTCCAATTTTTCATTAGCTTGATCCAAGGTTTGGTTGCAAAAGGCAATGGCCTCCTCCAAACCCAACAAGGCTGGATAGGTTGACTTTTCTGCCTGCAAATCCTTTTGAGGTGTCTTGCCAATTTCCTCAAAACTAGCGGTCACATCCAGCACATCGTCTCTGACTTGAAAAGCAAGCCCTATTAATTCGCCAACAGTTTTCAGTTTTGCCTGTATTTCAGGAGCCAATTCAGCTATAATAGCAGCTGCCTGGAAGGGATAGGCTAGTAGTTTCCCAGTCTTATTGGCATGAATGGTCTGGAGTTCTTCCAAAGACAAATGCTGGTGTTCGCCTTCCATGTCCAAAACCTGCCCTGCAACCATGCCTAGACTACCTGAAGCAAGGGATAAGTTGGCAATCAAGTCCACCTTGATCTGACTTGGCAAATCCGCCTGCGCTATTAAGGCATAGGGATCTAGGAACAAGGCATCACCTGCCAATATTGCCATCGCTTCGCCAAATTTCTTATGGTTGGTCAAGCGTCCCCGACGATAATCGTCGTCATCCATAGCTGGAAGGTCATCGTGAATCAAGCTTCCTGTATGAATCATTTCCAAGGCCGCTGCCACTTGAGCATGTGCTGGTTGGATAACTACTTGCAGGGATTCCAGAACTTCTAACAGAAGAAAAGGCCGAATACGCTTGCCGCCGGCATGAATGGAGTAGAGAACAGACTCTCGTAAACTAGAGGCAAACTGTTGGTCTCCATAAAATTCCTCCAAAGCCGACTCCACAAGAGCTAATTTTTCTTGCTTCTTCATTCAAAATCACTTTCTGTTCCATCTTCTTGCATAACCTTTACCAAGGTCTTTTCAGCCTTGTCTAAGGTCGCCTGGAGTTCTTTTGACAAGACCATGCCCTTTTGAAAGGCCGCAATCGCATCTTCTAAGGCAATTTCACCATTTTCCAAACTTTGGACAATGGTTTCCAATTCTGCTAGATTTTCCTCAAATTTCTTTTGTTTTGACATCTTTAACCTCTAATTCTACTTGACCATCTCGCATCAAAAGCGTCACTTGGTCTTTTCTCTTCAACTTCTCAACCGAATCGATAACTGACTCTTCTTTTTTGACAATTGCATAACCACGCGCCACGATTCGACTGGTATCCAACATCAACAAGGCTTCCGAAAGTCGCTTTACTTCAGCAACCTTGGCATCATAAACCAGCGCCATTTGGCTACGGAGGAGCTTGTCCAACTGACCTAGACGGTCTTGATAACGCTGGATTTTGGTAACAGGTGATAATTGCACCAATTGATGCGTCCTTGCTTGGACTAGTTGGTTGCTATCAGAAATCCGTGTTCGCAAACTTTGTTTTAAGCGCAGTTGCAGTTGGTCCAAGCGTTGCAAATAGCCATCATACAAGCGCTCTGGCTGTCTAAAGATAACAGACTGACTGCATTTTTTCAAAGCTTCTTTTTTCCTTGACAGGACATTCTGAACCGCTGTTGCCATTCGTTTTTCCTGATTTTGAAAATGAGCTAATACATCCAACTTGGTTACGGGTGTCGCCAGTTCAGCTGCAGCTGTCGGCGTTGCAGCCCGACGATCCGCTACAAAATCTGCCAAGGTCACATCCGTTTCATGTCCCACACTAGAAATGATTGGCAAACGGGATTCAAAAATAGCCCGTACCACAATCTCTTCGTTAAAGGCCCAGAGATCCTCGATGGAACCCCCACCACGACCAATGATGAGGACATCTAGGTCCTCACGCTGATTGGCACGAGCAATATTACGAGCAATTTCCTCTGCTGCTCCATCTCCTTGAACCTTGGTCGGATAGAGAAGGATGTCAACACCAGGGAAACGTCTGCTGACGGTCGTGATAATATCTCGAATAACAGCTCCACTGCGACTGGTTACCACACCGATTCGCTTAGCAAACTGGGGAATAGGTTGCTTGAATCTCTCTTGAAACAGGCCTTCTTCTGTTAATTTTTTCTTGAGTTGTTCAAACTGAATCGCAAGCGCTCCAACTCCATCAGGTTCAGCCTTCTCAATGATGATAGAGTAGCTCCCGCTGGGTTCATAAACCTGAACACGCCCAATCACATTGATCTTCA
>CAUSQY010000045.1:0-11402 GCA_963533645.1 uncultured Streptococcus sp.
TGATGAACCTCTTGATTAATATCCCTTTATTTATCCTGGCTTGGAAGATATTTGGACCTAAGACCCTCTACTCCAGCCTTCTAGGATCTATTTCACTTTCCGTTTGGCTAGCAATCTTTGAGCGCATTCCTTTGAACATCGACTTGAAAGGAGATCTCATCATTGTTGCTTTAGTCTCAGGAGTCTTACTAGGGGTTGGTTTAGGAATTATCTTTAATGCTGGTGGAACCACTGGCGGCTCTGATATCGTTGCCCGTATCCTCAACAAATACACCAATATTTCGATTGGTAAATTGCTCTTTGGGATTGACTTTTTTATCTTAATGTTGATTTTGATTATCTTCCAGGACCTTCGTCTAGTTACCTATACCCTCTTATTTGACTTTATCATCGCTCGTGTTATCGACTTGATCGGCGAAGGAGGTTATGCTGGTAAAGGATTTATGATTATTACCCAATATCCTGATCAATTGGCCAAAGAGATTAACGATGAACTCGGACGTGGCGTTACCTTTATATCTGGTCAAGGCTACTACAGCAAAAAGGATTTAAAAATTATCTACTGTATCGTCGGTCGAAACGAAATCGTAAAAATGAAAGATATGATTCACAAAATCGATCCTCAAGCCTTTATCACCATCACTGAGGCTCATGAAATTCTGGGTGAAGGATTTACTTATGTGAAAGATTAAAAAAGCTGGGAATTCCCAGCTTTTATTCTTCTTCTGCGAGGGTTGAATGGCGGAACCCGTAAGTAAAGTAAATGACTAGACCAACTAGAAGAGCGATGCCAAAGGCAATCCAGGTATCTAAACTATATTGAAGCATAAAAGAAACACAGATAAGAATGGAAAGAATTGGTAAAAGTGGCACCAAAGGAGTTTTAAACTCTCCCTCTTTTGGCATCCCCTTATCCTTTCTGAGTTTTATAATTCCGTAGGCTAGCAAAATCAGATAAGCTAGCGTACAAATATTTAAGAAGGCTGCAATACTAGCTAGAGGAAACACTCCTGCAGCAATGGCTGAAGCAACTCCTGTCAAGAGGGTTGCATTTTTAGGAACGCGACTAGTCTTGCTTAATTGTTTGAAACTTTGAGGTAAAAGTCCATCACGTGCTAAGCTATAAATCATCCGAGACAAAGCGTAAGTCATGGAGATACATACGGTTATCAGGGTTAGAATGGCTACAAGCGAAACATAATTTGCCGCCCAGCTGATACCAATACTCCGTAATGAAAATGCTACTGCGTCGTCCACATTGAGCTTACTGTAGTGAACAATTCCTGTCAATACTAAGGTTACCAAAGCATAGAGAATGGTGACGATTGTCAGAGAAAGGACAATTCCGCGGGGAATATTTTTTTGCGGACTTTGAATTTCATCAACTGCCATGGAAATAGACTCAAATCCGAGAAATCCAAAGAACATCAAAGATGCACCCGCCATAATACCAGTTCTTCCACCATATAGTTGACCAAAACCAAATGGAGCAAAATTCGTCCAATTTTCTGGCTTGATGTACCAAATACCAACTAGGATAAATAAGGCGAGAGCTGAGAATTTCAAGACCACTAAAAGCGAATTAAATCTCAAAGCTGCCTTAGAATTTAATAAAACCAATCCCGTTACCAACGTAAGTACCAAAATAGGTAGAAGGTCGATATAGGTCCCTTGTTCAGGGTTGAAGGTGCCATTCAAGGCTTGGGGCATGGAGATACCATAATTACTGAGCAATCCCTTAAAGTAAGCTGCCCAGCCAGACGCCACACCTGAAACAGCCGTCATGAATTCCATGATGGTCAACCAGCCAGCAATCCAGGCTGGCAATTCTCCTAAAATCGCATAGAGGTAACTATATGCACCACCAGTAGCAGGCACACGAGAGGCAAATTCTGCGAAAAAGAGGGCTGATAGAGAAACACACAGGGCAGAAATCACAATGGAAATCACTAGTGATGGACCAGCTAGGGTAGCCGCTGCTGTTCCGGTAATGGTGAAAATCCCTGTCCCCACCATGGCACCAATCCCTAGAAGAATCAAATCCCACAATTTCAAATGGCGATGCATCTCTGTCTGTCTCAGACTCACATCCTTGGTTCTAAAAATATTCATACTTCATCTCCACTAAATGTAATTGTTTTATTTTACCATATAAAAGTATTTTTGTGAATATTTATTAGGTACTTATTTGAAAAAAATTCTGAACAGAAAGGATTCCTGTTCAGAATTTGCATTTTTACCCACTGATTGTTTCAATTAGTTACTCATCAAGCGATTAAGCTCAACAGTACACTCCATTGAAAGGTTTTGGGGATTTGGGATTTTAAACTTCAAAGTAAGGGAACGGACGGTCACTATCTAAAGGACGATTTGGAACTTCTTGTTCCAAGATAGCACGCCAACCAGATACCAATTCTTCAAAAGTCAGTTGTGCTTCTGGAGAAGCTGTTGTCAGCTTCCGACCAAACCAAGCCATAGTTGCAGTTTCAAACTGAAGCATTGCGTATTCAATGACTGGAACCTTCGCTTCTTCGTAATTTTCATTTACTGCTCGAGCTACCTCTGGTGCTTGAGGAAGTAGTTGATTGCTGATTTTATCGACAACAGTCACATCCATCTCTCTCCATGAAAGAAGTTGACCATTTACCTGATAAAAGAGCTCAAAAGTTTCTTGGTTTTCTTTGAAATTAGCGAGAACAAAAGCACGTTCTACCAACTCAGGACCACCAGCAGCTTTTACAGCGTTTATCAAGAGGTTTTGTTCTATTTGTCTCCAATAGTCATCTGCTTCTTCTGCTAGATCATTTGTAAACGGTGGAACAATTTCCTCGGCAGGAATTTCACCTTTATTCGCTTTTTCAACATTACCAAATAATTTTTTTAAGAATCCCATTTGCTTCTCCTTTTTCTTTTATCCGACAGAACCTTCCATTTCATAGCTAATCAAGCGGTTCAGCTCAACTGCGTATTCCATTGGAAGCTCTTTAGTGAAGGGTTCGACAAATCCCATAACGATCATCTCGGTTGCCTCAGATTCTGACAATCCACGGCTCATGAGGTAATAGAGTTGTTCTTCTGAAATCTTAGAAACCTTGGCTTCGTGTTCCAAAGCAACTTGCGAGTTGTGAATTTCATTAAATGGAATAGTATCTGACGCTGATAAGTCATCCATGATAATGGTATCACACTCGATGTGGGAAACAGATTTCTTAGAGTTCTTGTTAAAGGTTACTTGTCCACGGTAGTCCACTTTTCCGCCGCCTTTAGCGATAGACTTAGACACGATAGACGAGCTTGTATGTGGAGCGTTGTGGATCATCTTGGCACCCGTATCTTGGTGTTGACCAGCATTTGCAAAGGCAATAGAGAGCATGGTTCCACGCGCTCCTTCTCCATCTAGATAAACAGATGGGTATTTCATGGTTGTTTTGGCACCCAAGTTTCCATCGATCCACTCAACAGTCGCATCTTTCAATGCTTTGGCACGTTTTGTTACCAAGTTATAGACATTATCAGACCAGTTTTGGATGGTTGTATAACGCATATAAGCTCCGTCTAAAGCGAAAATTTCTACAATGGCAGCGTGCAAGCTGTTGCTTGAATATGTTGGTGCTGTACATCCTTCTACGTAGTGGACGCTTGCTCCTTCATCAACGATAATCAAGGTACGTTCGAACTGACCTGTATTTTCGTTGTTGATACGGAAGTAGGTTTGAAGTGGAATATCTACCTTGACACCTTTTGGCACGTAGATAAAGGTTCCACCCGACCATACTGCAGAGTTGAGGGCTGCCAACTTGTTATCAGTCGGTGGTACCAACTTCGCAAAGTATTGTTTAAACAAGTCTGGGTATTCCTTGAGGGCAGAATCCGTATCTGTAAAGATAATCCCCAATTTCTGGAACTCTTCCTTCATGTTGTGGTAAACCACTTCTGACTCATACTGGGCAGAGGCACCAGCTAGATAAGCACGCTCAGCTTCTGGAATCCCGATACGTTCAAAGGTTTCTTTGATTTTTTCAGGAACATCATCCCATGAACGAGCTGGTTTATCAGATGGTTTTTGGTAGTAGATCAAGTCATCAAAATCAATCTCTGACAAGTCTGCTCCCCAAGTTTGCATGGGCATTTTTTTGAAGGTTTCATAAGACTTCAAACGGAATTCTAACATCCACTCAGGTTCTCCCTTAGCAGCTGATAATTCACGAATGACATCTTCATTCAATCCTTTTCCTGTCGATAGGACAGGCTCTACATCATCATGGAAACCAAATTTATATTCACCAAGGTCAATTGGTTTTGGTTCTACTCTTTCTTCAGCCATAATATCCTTTCTTTCATGATATATTTCTATGTTTCTTATTTATCTTCTTGATTTTCAATTGTTTTTTTGAGAGCATTCCAAGCTAAGGTTGCACACTTAATTCTTTGTGGGAATTTAGCTACACCAGATAAGAAAGCTGCATCTCCAAGACTGTCTTGTCTGTCATCTTTTTGACCTTGGACCATTTCTGAAAAAATAGTTGCTAATTCTAAAATCTCTTGCTTTGTTTTCCCCAAAACAGCATCTGTCATCATACTAGCAGAAGCAGTTGAAATCGTACATCCTGAATTTAGAAAAGCAATATCTTCCAAACGGTCCTCTGCGTCAAACTTGACAGAGAGGTTGATAACATCCCCACAGGTTGGATTATTGAGACTGATTTGCTCAGCGTCTTCTAACTTCCCTTGGTGATGTGGATTTTTCGAATGGTCCGCTACCACTGCCATATAAAGGCTATCTAGTTTAGAAAGTGCCATTGAAAAACTCCTTTGTCTTTTGTAAGGCATCGACTAGCTTGTCGCAATCTGCCTTGGTATTGTAGATATAAAAACTTGCACGAGCTGTTGCTGGGACTTCCAAATACTGAAGCAAGGGCTGCGCACAATGGTGACCAGCACGAACTGCTACGCCTTCATAATCCAGAGCTGTTGCAAGATCATGAGGATGAAGATCACCTAAGTTAAAGGCGATGACTCCCGAACGTTGAGCCAAGTCCTGCGAACCATAAATGGTCAAGCCTTCAATGGCCTGCAATTTTGGATAGACGTATGCAATCAATTCCTGTTCATGAGATTCAATGGCATCCATACAAATCTTTTCCAGATAATCCACTGCTGCAGCAAGTCCGATAGCACCCGCCATATTTGGCGTTCCAGCCTCAAATTTCCAAGGCAATTCCTTCCAACTAGCAGATTGCTCGTAGACAAAATCGATCATCTCACCACCAAATTCAATTGGTGACATTTGCTCCAGATATTTTTCTTTGCCGTAAAGGACACCGATACCAGTCGGACCAGCCATCTTGTGACCTGAAAAGGCGAAGAAGTCCACATCCAAATCCTGGACATCAATCTTCATATGTGGCGTAGACTGAGCACCATCAACCACCATGATAGCTCCAACATGGTGGGCTAATTGAGTGATTTCTTTGATAGGATTGACCACACCAAGAACATTTGAAGCATGAGCTAGGGAGACAAACTTGACTTTATCAGTCAATTTAGCTCGCAAGTCATCCATATCCAGAGCTCCGTCCTTGAGATAAACATAGACAAGCTCTGCTCCAGTCTTGCGGCAAGCCTCCTGCCAAGGAATGATATTGGAATGGTGTTCCATGACGGAAATCAAGACTTGATCTCCCTCAGTCAAAACTTCCTCAGCAAAGCGTGCCACCCAGTTAAGACTGGTTGTCGTTCCTCTGGTAAAGAGAACTTCCTTTGTAGAGCCTGCATTGATAAACTTACGAATGGTTTCACGAGCAGCTTCATAAGAAGCTGTTGCTCGCTCAGCCAAGGTATGAACCCCACGGTGAACATTGGCATTGTCCTGCTTATAGTAGCGGTTGATTGTTTCCAGAACTGCTAGTGGTTTTTGTGTCGTCGCAGCATTGTCCAGATAGACCAGAGGTTCATCATTGACAATCTGGTCTAAAATTGGAAAATCCTTGCGAATCGCTTCTACATCTAACATAGGCTACCCCTTAGCGTTTTGACAATTTTTCTTCGATAGTTGCAATCATTTCATCACGAACTTCCTTAACCGGGATCTCAACGATAACAGATCCAAGGAATCCACGGACAACCAAGCGTTCTGCTGTTGCCTTATCCAAACCACGGCTCATGAGATAGTACATATCTTCTGGATCCACCTGACCGATAGAAGCCGCGTGACCTGCAGTTACGTCATTTTCATCAATCAAAAGAATTGGGTTGGCATCTGAACGTGCTTGGTCCGAAAGCATAAGAACACGACTCTCTTGTTGCGCATCGGCTCCCTTGGCACCTTTGATAATGTGTCCAATACCGTTGAAAGTTAAAGTTGCTTTTTCAAGAATAACCCCATGTTGGAGGATATTTCCGATAGAGTTGCAACCATAGTTGGTTACACGAGTGTCAATCCCTTGCACCTGACGACCACTTGAAAGAG
Source organism: uncultured Streptococcus sp. (assembly GCA_963533645.1). Taxonomy (GTDB): domain Bacteria; phylum Bacillota; class Bacilli; order Lactobacillales; family Streptococcaceae; genus Streptococcus. The sequence goes on from CAUSQY010000045.1 coordinate 6,470, forward strand.
CTACGACTTTCAGGTCAGCATGGCTACCGTTACCAATCAAGTCGCTATCAAAATCCGCAACAACGTTTCCTTCGTTCATGACACCAATCGCCCAGTCAATACTTGCATCGTTACCTAATTTACCACGACGGCTAATATAGGCAGTGACATTTTCACCTAGACGGTCAATGGCCGCAAATTTAACTTGAGCGCCAGAACGTGCAATGACTTCCACTGTGATATTGGCAGTTGCTTTTGCACTACCTTCGCCACGTGATTCTAAACGCTCCAGATAACTAATCTTAGAATTTTTACCAGCGATGATAAGGATATGCTTGTTAAATGGCACATCGCTATCGCTGTCTTGGTAGAAAATTCCTTCGATTGGCTCTGTAATCTCAACATTATCTGGAATATAAAGAACAGCACCACTGTTAAAGTAAGCTGTATGGTAAGCTGCCAACTTGTCGTCATCATACTTAACTGATGTCATGAAGAATTCCTCGATAAGTTCTGGAATTTCTTCTAAAGCTGAATGGAAGTCTGTGAAGACAACACCCTGTTCAGCCAATTCAACTGGAGTTTGTTCAAAAACAGTCTGCGTTCCTACTTGCACCAACTTCAAGTGATTATCTAGAGCCGTGAAGTCAGGAACATTTGCTGAAGGTTCACTTTCTGTGATGGTTCCATCTCCCAGATTCCAACGGTGAAATTTCACACGCTCGATAACTGGTAATTCCAAACTCTCAATCTTATCAAAAGCTTTTTGACGGAGGTCTGACAACCAGCTTGGTTCAGCGTGCATTTCTGAAAAAAGTTTAATAGTTTCTTTAGTCATTTACTTCTCCTAAAAGATACGAGGGAATTACAATTCTTCCTTGTAGTCATAGCCAAGTTCTTCAGCTAATTTTGCGTATCCTTCACGTTCCAAACGCGCAGCCAATTCTGGACCACCAGAAAGGACAACACGACCTTCCATCATCACGTGTACCACGTCTGGTGTGATGTAGTTCAAGAGACGTTGGTAGTGAGTGATGATCATAGCACCGAAGCCTTCACCACGCATGGCATTGACACCTTTCGATACAACTTTAAGGGCATCAATATCAAGACCTGAGTCAATCTCATCCAAAAGGGCAAAAGTTGGTTCCAACATCAAGAGTTGAAGAATCTCATTACGTTTTTTCTCACCACCAGAGAAACCTTCGTTGAGGTAACGCTCTGCCATTTCTTCTTTCATGTTGAGCAATTCCATCTTCTCGTCTAGTTTAGTGATAAACTCACGAACTGAAATCTTTTCATCATCTTCTTTACCAGCATTCATGGCTGCACGAAGAAACTCAGCGTTGGTAATACCAGGAATTTCTGATGGGTATTGCATAGCAAGGAAAAGTCCCATACGCGCACGCTCGTCCACTTCCAACTCAAGGATGTTTACGCCATCAAACAAGACTTCACCTTTGGTAACTTCATAGTTAGGGTTCCCCATGATAGCTGCAGAAAGAGTCGATTTACCAGTACCATTTGGTCCCATGATAGCGGCGATTTCTCCTGTTTTCAGAGTCAGATTGACTCCTTTCAAAATTTCTTTTCCTTCAATCTCAACGTGAAGATCTTTGATCTCTAATACTGACATGATAGTTCCTTTCTTTTTCTGGCCTACTCCCTTTATCCTTAGAGAAATCACTTATATTTCTCAAAAAATACAAGAAAAGGTCCATAAATATACTCTACTAGTATAACAAAAAAAAGCCTAAAAGGCTTTGATTTTGTTTAGAAGCTAGTGACTAATCCTTGCGGTTTAGGTGCTGATCAATGGCATCTACTATTTTACCCATTACATAACTTAACCTAAAATTTCGAAAAAGTAGAATAGCCCAAAATGCTGCCATGAAATAGCGACCCGTCATCCAAGCTTCATTGAAAAAATAAGTCTCAGCAGCAGTAAATAGTGCTATCACGATAAATTGTTGTCTAATCATAGGATTATTGTACCATGAAATCCACTTTTAGTCTTCTTCGACCATGACTTTATCAGCCAGAAATTCAAATCCTTCTGGAATCAGGCTCTCTTCTTCTATCTCTTGATCTGCTTGAGAAGACTTGTTTTTAGCTGAAAATGCTGCTCGAACCTCTTTCCATTCCTCAAGGGAAATTGCCAGGATTTCAGGTGAAAATCCAGCCGCTTGGCTAAGAATATTGCCAAACATAGTATTGAGGTTATCCCGTTTCATGGTTTGCCCAGCATTGAAATTAGACTCAAAAGCTAAAATAGCATGGTGTTCATTGGCCGCAACTGGCTGAGAACCTACGAGAAGAGCCTTATCAGGACCAGCTAAGCTTTCGATTACTTCTCCCCATGCGTTTTGGAGGCGAATCAAGTTTTGCCGTGCTAATTCAGGATTTTCAACAGCTTCTTGCAGAATAGTCTGAACTTTATTTCGATCTACTCGATAGACCGTCTTGGAAGTGGCTGGACGGCTAGGGACTGGCGCTACTTGTTTAGGAGCTGTTTCAACATTAGCAAGTTCTTGTTTGAGACGGGCGACTTCCTGTCTCAGTGCAGAAATTTCACTTTCAACAGCTCCTGAAAGCGAAGATTCAGGCTTGATTTCCGCTAAACGAATGGTCATCATCTCAGCGTAAATCTTAGGTTGCAAGCTGGCCTTCATATCTGCCAAGCTCACAGTCGCTATTCGAATCATTTCAAAGAGACTTTCTTGGGAAAGAGCTAGATTGTCCATAAAAACTGGACTATGATGAGTATTTTCGCCACCTGTCTGAACAACTAGTAGATCACGCAAATATTGCAAGAGATCCGTCACAAAACGAGTCATGCTCTTACCATTTTCAAACAAAAGATTCAAAGCATCAAGCGCTTTTGGGACATCCTGTTGGGCCAAGGCAGCTACATAGTCATCAAGTGCTGATAGACTAATGGTGCCTGTAATCTCCTCAGAGATAGCAGTCGTGAGCTCATTTCCCTGTGTCAAACTCAAGGCTTGGTCAAGAATAGACAAGGCATCCCGCATTCCACCTTCAGCTCGTCTAGCAATGATCTCTACCGCATCTGGTTCAGAACTGATATTTTCTTTTTCTAAAATATGATGAATATGTGCCGTAATATCTTGCGTTCGAATCGATTTAAACTCAAAACGTTGGACGCGCGATAAAATAGTTGCTGGAATCTTGTGCAATTCAGTGGTTGCCAAAATAAAGACGACATTCTGAGTCGGCTCTTCAAGCGTCTTCAAAAGCGCATTAAAGGCTCCCGTAGACAGCATATGAACTTCGTCGATAATGTAGACCTTATAACGAGCCAAGCTAGGAGCGTAAGTAGATTTATCACGAATTTCTCGGATTTCATCGACTCCGTTATTCGAAGCCGCATCCATTTCGATAACATCTTCTAGGCTACCTTCTGTCACTGCCTGGCAGATATAGCAGTTATTACATGGTTCACCGTCCACTTGGTTGGGACAGTTCATAGCCTTGGCAAAAATCTTGGCTACACTGGTCTTCCCAGTCCCACGAGGACCCGAGAAAAGATAAGCATGACTAATCTTTTCCTGCTCGACCGCTTGTTTTAGGGTTTTAGCTACAACTTCTTGACCTACTAGTTGTGAAAAAGTCTGGCTTCTATATTTTCGATAAAGTGCTTGATACATTAGGCTTTCTCCTCAAACATTGTAAAGTCCCATTCTGTCTTCTCAAGCAAAATAGCGACAAATTGTTCCAAGTAATCACGGTCAATGGCATTGTAATCATCAATAAGTGAAGAATCCAGGTCTAAGACACCCAGCAATTGACCATTCTTGAGCATGGGTACCACGATTTCACTCTTGGCCATACTATCACAAGAAATGTAGTTTGGATAGGTACTCACATCGCCAACTAAAACAGTCTCCTGGAACTCAGCAGCTTCTCCACACACACCCTTCCCAAGCGGGATGCGAATGCACGAAACACCACCCTGAAAAGGCCCTAAAACCAACTCGCTACCATCAAACAGATAAAACCCTGCAAATACAGTATTGGGAAAGCGAGATTTTAGGAGGGCACTAGCATTCGAAAGATTGGCAAGAACATTGCTCTCACCTTCAAGTAAATAAGAGAGTTCCTCATTTAACAATTGATATTGTGATTGTTTTTCTGAATCTAACATAGAACTATTATATCAAAAATGGGAAAGAGACAAAAGAAAAATCCCTTGTTTTAAACAAAGGATTTTGTGATTATCAATTTGATTAAAGTTCGATATCACCGAACAAGTCAGCCATTGAGAATCCTGTTTGTGTTTCTGGAAGTTCGAAATCACGTTTTTCTTGACGTTTTGGACGACGTGGACGTGGAGCACGTTTTTCTTCTTTTTGTCCTTCTTCTTGAGCTGGACGCTCTTCAAGAGCTTTGATAGAAAGTGATACACGTTCTGCGTCAGCGTTAACATCAAGGACTTTAACAGTAACTTCTTGACCAACAGTAAGTGCTTCTTTTGGATTTTCGATACGTTTGTGTGAAATTTGTGATACGTGAACAAGTCCATCGATACCTGGCAATACTTCAACAAATGCACCGAAGTCAGTCAAACGTTTAACTGTTCCTTCTACTACATCACCTTTAGCCAATTTTTGCTCAACGCCATCCCATGGTCCAGGTGTTGTTGCTTTAAGTGAAAGTGATACGCGTCCTTCTTCTTCGTTAAGATCAAGGATTTTCACTTCAATTTCTTCACCAACAGTTACAACTGATTTTGGTGATACGTTACGTTCGTGTGACAATTCAGTCAAGTGAACCAATCCGTCAACACCACCAAGGTCGATGAAAGCACCGAAGCTTGTGATACGTGCAACTTTACCAGTTACTACATCACCAACAGCCAATTTACCGAATACTTCAGCACGAGCTGCTGCAGTAGCTGCTTCAACAACTTCACGACGTGAAAGGATGAAGCGGT
>CAUSQY010000046.1:0-10670 GCA_963533645.1 uncultured Streptococcus sp.
CTAGCATGGTACGAATCTGACGAATCGTACTGTACACAGCCTTGGCATCACTTGAACCATGAGTTTTTACAACTGGCGCCTTGACGCCAAACAAGACTGCTCCTCCAACATCTGAATAGTTGAGCTGTGTCTTCAACCCCTTAAGACTATCCTTAAGAAGTAGAGCACCTAGCTTCGCTCGAAGGCCACCACCCGTAATAGCATTTTTAAGCAAGCCCATGATTCCCAAAGCTGTACCTTCGATGGATTTGAGAACAGCGTTTCCCGTGAAACCATCTGTTACGACAACATCCGCAACGCCATTCATCAGATCACGCGCTTCCACGTTTCCGACAAAGTTCAAACTTTCATCAGCTACTAACAAGTCGTATGTTTCCTTTCGAAGCGGATCTCCCTTGCTGCTTTCTGTTCCATTGTTGAGCAAACCAACACGTGGTTTCGAAATCCCACGAACATTTTTCGCATAGAAGGAACCTAGGACAGCGTATTGGTGCAGATGATGGGCTGTATTTTCCGCATTGGCACCGAGATCTAGCATGTCAAACCCTTTTCCATCAATGGTCGGCAAGGTCGACATGAGTCCTGGACGATCGATATTCTTGATACGACCCACAATGAAGAATCCTGCAGCCAACAAGGCACCTGTGTTCCCAGCTGAGAGGACAGCGTCTGCTTCTCCCTCCTTGACTGCCTTAGCTGCTAATACCATACTGGCATTTTTCTTCTTACGGATAGCTTTTGTCGGCTCATCGTCCGAATCAATTTTCTCATCCGTATGGATAATGCTGACACGATCTGTCACTGTTAGATATTGCTTGATCTTGCTTTCATCTCCGTAAAGTTGAATCTCAATATCTGAAAAGTCAGCTAGGGCTTGATTGACACCCTCAACGATGGCTTGAGGTGCGTAATCGCCCCCCATAGCATCTACTGCAATTTTTTTCATTTATCTTCCTCTTTTAGTAATTGTCCCCAGTCTGCTAGGGAATCAATAAATTTCTTTGATTTTAGGTGAATCCCAACGTACTCTTCGTAGAGTTGATCCATAAATTGGCGTAGCTCTTGCTTGATTTCAGGCTTGAGCGAAATAGTCTCCAAGGTTTCAAAATCAATGGCTTGAAATTGATTGAGCAGATAAGGGATATTGGGATTCAGATGGCAACGTTTCTCGTCTTCATGATAATGCTCTGGGCAAAGGCAGGCTCCATATTTGAAAGAAAAGTCAAAGGCCTGACCGACCCGATGGCAAAAGACACACTCATTAAAATTAAGGCTGATTCCAAATCGAGTCAAGATTTGAACTTCAAAAATATTGGTTAAAACCTGATAATCTATCCCTGCTTCCATCAACTCCAGAGTCTTCCTCAAGAAAGCAAACAAGGGAGCATCCTGCTGATTATCCTGCAAACTAGCATCTGCAAGAGCAGCCACATAGGTTGCATAGGCCATGACAAAGAGATCACTATTAATCTTGGGGAAGGTCATCACCTCATGGTAGTCCTCGATGTAGCTAAGCCCATCATCATTGATGCGCAAGAGAAATCGTGCCAACACCAAGGGCTGAATAACTGGAGCTAGTTTGGACTGGCCAGCGTGTTTAACGAAAAACATGCGCTTGCCCGCCTGCTCGGTAAAGATCTTGACTAGCTTGTCATCTTCACGAAAGTTACGATTGTAGAGTACGAGACCTTGACTCGTTATAGACTGGATCATGCTTCGCTCATGTACTCCTCAAGTCGTTTCATGGCCTCTCTGATTGTTTCCATGCTGGCCGCATAAGACAGACGCACATAGCCTTCTCCGTAACGTCCAAAGGCTGCACCAGGGATAAAGGCAACAGCCTTCTTATAGGCAAAATCCTTCAAAAAAGCAAAAGAGTCTTGATTGTAACCTGTTGGAATCTTAGCAAAGATATAGAAGGCACCGTCCGGTTTGATAATCTCAAAACCAAGAGCAGTCATCTTTTCGATGATATAATCTCGACGCTGGATGTATTCCTTTTTCATAGGCTCTGCGTCATTTTTACCAGCGGTCAAAGCCTCCACCGCAGCATGCTGAGCCATCGTATTTGCAGCAGTAACCAAATACTGGTGACTCTTGATTAACTGAGCTGTGAAAGCTGCAGGAGCAAAGATAAAGCCTAAACGCCAACCAGTCATAGCATGCGATTTAGACAAGCCATTAATAATAATAGCCTGGTCTCTCAGCATAGTTCCCAATGATACATGATTTGCCCCTGTATAGGTCAATTCTGAGTAAACCTCATCACAGACAACAAAAATCTCATACTTGCGTAAAACGTCTGCCAAGGCTTCCAACTGCTCCCGACTATAGGTAATTCCTGTCGGATTGGCTGGATAGTTGAGAATAACTGCTTTGAGCTTGTCCCCTTGCTCCAAAATGGCCTTTTCCAACATCTCAGGAGTCAAGACAAAACCATTTTCAGTTGTATCAATCTCGACAATCTCTGCCCCAACTAGATTGACAATCGGCTCATATCCTGGATAGGCAGGAGCTGGCAAGAGCACCTTGTCCCCCTCTTCCAAAATAGCCGTCAAAGTAGCAGATAAAGCCTCTGTCGCCCCAATTGTAACTAAAATTTCATTTTCAGGATTATAATCTAGCTGGTACTTTTCTTTTACAAAGTCGCTAGCAGCCTGACGCAAGGTCAGTAAACCGCTCATCCCTGTATAGTAGGATTGGTTCTGATCAATGGCTCGCTTAGCTGCTTCCTTGACATGATCTGGCGTTGTAAAATCAGGTTCCCCCAAGGTCAAACGCAAGACCCCAGGAATCTCTGAAATTGCCTGGTCAAACTGGCGAATCAAGGAAACTTGAATCTTGTCTAACTGTTTATTAAAGCTCTTGGTTAAGTCCATAGATATCCCCCTTGCTTACAGAACATAGTACTATTATACTACAAAAGCTCCCTGACCGCAAAATCCATCTGAAACCTGCATTTTTCACTTTCTGTTTTACTTTTCTTCTCGACAGGAGTATAATAATAAATGCTTATTTTCGGAGGTTTATATGTCATTTTTATCAAAAAATGGAGCAGGCATCTTTGCCTGCCTTCTCATTTCTATCGTATCTTGGTACTTAGGAGGATTCTTTCCTGTCATTGGCGCACCCGTTTTTGCCATTTTCATAGGAATGCTCCTAAATCCCTTTCTCTCATCCTATAAACAACTGGATGCTGGATTGACCTTTAGTTCTAAAAAATTACTCCAATATGCCGTTGTCTTGCTTGGTTTTGGTCTCAATATCTCGCAAGTCTTCGCAGTTGGGCAATCTTCACTCCCTGTTATCCTCTCCACCATTTCAATAGCCCTGATTATTGCCTACCTCTTCCAGCGCTTCTTTGCACTGGATACAAAACTGGCTATCTTGGTTGGAGTGGGATCTTCTATCTGTGGTGGCTCTGCCATTGCTGCGACAGCACCCGTTATCCATGCCAAGGAAAAAGAAGTTGCCCAAGCCATTTCCGTTATCTTTTTCTTCAATGTCTTGGCTGCACTCATCTTTCCAACTCTAGGAACCTGGCTTCACCTATCCAATGATGGCTTCGCCCTCTTTGCAGGAACTGCGGTCAATGACACTTCCTCTGTAACGGCTACCGCCAGCTCCTGGGACAGTCTTTATCAGACCAATACCCTTGAGTCTGCAACCATTGTGAAACTCACACGTACCCTAGCTATCATTCCCATTACGCTCTTTCTCTCCTACTGGCAAAGTCGCCAACAAAAAAATAACCAAGGTTTCCAACTAAAAAAGGTCTTCCCACTTTTTATCCTTTACTTTATCCTAGCCTCTCTCTTAACGACTTTTCTCACCTCTCTCGGTGTGTCTAGTAGCTTCTTCACCCCTCTCAAACAACTCTCCAAATTCCTCATTATCATGGCCATGAGTGCTATCGGTCTCAAAACCAATCTGATTGCCATGGTCAAATCCAGCGGAAAATCCATTCTTCTTGGAGCCCTTTGCTGGATTGCTATCATCCTTACCAGCCTAGGCATGCAGGCATTGATTGGTATTTTCTAACACAAAAGGTAGCCTACTGGCTACCTTTTTATTTTTCAAGAATTAAACGTGTATGTTCTCTCTTAATACAGCGATTCATCACGATGTCATCGCATCCTCCAGCACGCAAGATTTCTTCCGCTTCTAGGCTTTCAAGGCCCAGTTGTGCCCAAAAAATCTTAGCATCCGCCTTGAGAAAATCACGCGCCACATCTGGTAAAAACTCGCTACGTCGGTATACATTGACAATATCGATAGGAAAAGGAATCTCTTCTAGACTCGCATAAGCCTTTTCTCCCAAGATTTCCCCACCTGCAGCCTTGGGATTAACTGGAATGATTTTATAGCCTCGAGCCTGCATTTCCTTGGTTACTCGATTACTAGTTGTTTCCTCACGGTCAGACAAGCCCACTACCGCTAACGTTTTACTGGTATCCAGATACTGACGGATCACACCATCACTTGGGTTGATAAATTCTTGACTCATAGAAATCCTCCTTTTTTCTCAGTATAGCACATTTTGAAAAGGCTTGCAGATTTTGACTATAAAAATCTCCTAGCAAGAAAAGAAACCTGCTAGGAGTTCTGTCTACTTCAAGTGAAAGATTAAATCTTTTTCTCAATACAAAATAGGGGAGAAAGAGGACGTTTTTCGTGGATACGGATAATGGCATCGCCAAGAAGATGAGCAATCGAAATTTGTTCAATCTTATCAATCAAACGCTCTTCTGGTAGGTAGATAGTATCCAAAACAACCAATTTCTTAATAGCTGATTTTTGGATATTGTCCATAGCTGGCCCTGAAAGAACTGGGTGCGTACAGCTTGCATAAACTTCAACAGCACCTGCTTCAGCAAGAGCATCCGCCGCATGACAAATAGTTCCAGCTGTATCGATCATATCGTCAATCAAGATACAAGTCTTACCTTCTACCTTACCAATGATGTTCATCACTTCACTGGTATTCATCTTGTCTACACTACGGCGTTTGTCAATAATCGCAATCGGAGTTTTCAAAAACTCTGCCAATTTACGAGCACGAGTCACCCCACCATGGTCTGGACTGACAACCACATAGTCAGAGCCAACCATCCCACGACGTTCAAAATAGTCCGCGATTAGTGGAGCACCCATCAAGTGATCAACGGGAATATCAAAGAATCCCTGAATCTGTGCCGCATGCAAATCAATCGTCAACAAACGATCCACTCCAGCAACTTCTAGCATGTTTGCAACGAGTTTTGCAGTAATTGGCTCACGAGCGCGCGCTTTTCTATCCTGACGTGCATAGCCATAGTAAGGCATAACAACATTGACAGATTCTGCACTAGCCCGCTTCAAGGCGTCCACCATAATCAAAATTTCAAGTAGATTATCATTTACAGGTGAGCTCGTTGATTGTAGGATAAAGACGTGTTTCCCACGGATTGATTCTTCGATGTTGACCTGAATCTCTCCATCTGAAAATTGGCGAACACTTGATTTCCCCAACTCTATCCCAATCTCCTGCGCCACACGTTCTGCCAATTCTTTATTAGAAGAAAGGGCAAACAGCTTTAAATCAGAAAAAGACATGATTTCCTCCGGTATTTATGTATCACTTGTTTTTCACACAACATTTTCCATCTACCATTGTAGCGCTTTTTCCTTTATTTTTCAATCAAAAATAAAACAAGGGTAAACATTTATACCCTTGTTTTATGCTATTTTATATTAGCTATATTAAAACTAAAAATCCTACATTTTAACAATCGATTTTATGCTAGGATGAGATTTTTTCGAGACAAAGTTAGTATACTTCTCTCATACTTCCTGTATCCACATCATAGACAGCACCTGAAATAACCACATCATCAGGAATCAGTGGAGACTCTCTAAGCAATTGCATATCCTCTCTCACACTCTCTTCAACATCCTGAAATGGTAAAAAATCTTGATCAGACACATCAACCCCGAGCTCGTGTTTCAAATGTTCATGAAAACTTTCATTTTGAAAGGTTTGAGCTCCACAGTCTGTATGGTGAAGCACCACGATTTCTCTTGTCCCCATTTGTTGCTGGGAAATCACTAGTGAACGAATCATGTCCTCAGTTACTCGACCACCCGCATTCCGCAAGATATGAGCATCCCCAAGGGCCAAACCTAGAGCTTGCGCAACGTGTAGACGTGAGTCCATACAGGTCACGATAGCTACTCTGGTTTTGGGTTTAAGTGGCAGATTTAACTGCCCATGTAGGGCAACATAAGCCTGATTGGCTTGCATAAACTGTTCAAAATACGACACGATTCCCTCCTCGAAAATTTGATAGTCAAATATTTCTCCTATCTTATCATTTTTAAGAGGATTTGTCACGGATTATGCAAAGACCTTTTTCAAAACTTCTTGAATCGTTGTCACACCAATGACTTCAATTTCCTTGGGTGGAGTGATTCCTGTCAAGGAATTCTTGGGTACATAAATCTTGGTAAAGCCCAGTTTTGCCGCTTCATTAATACGTTGTTCGATGCGATTCACGCGCCGAATTTCTCCGGTCAAGCCCAGTTCACCCACAAAACATTCCTGAGGATTGGTAGGCTTGTCCTTGTAACTAGAGGCAATAGCCACTGCAACGGCTAAGTCAATGGCAGGCTCATCCAATTTGACACCACCAGCAGATTTGAGATAGGCATCCTGATTTTGCAAGAGAAGCCCTGCACGCTTTTCCAAAACAGCCATAATCAGACTTGCACGATTGAAATCAAGTCCAGTCGTCGTACGTTTAGCATTTCCAAACATGGTTGGTGTTACCAAAGCCTGAACCTCCGCCAAAATCGGACGGGTCCCTTCCATGGTCACAACGATTGACGAGCCAGTAGCCCCATCCAAACGCTCCTCTAGGAAAACTTGACTCGGATTGAGGACCTCAACCAATCCACCCGACTGCATCTCAAAAATCCCAATCTCATTAGTGGAACCAAAACGGTTTTTGACTGCCCTCAAGATACGAAAGGTATGGTGACGCTCCCCTTCAAAGTAAAGCACCGTATCCACCATATGCTCCAACATACGCGGACCAGCCAAGGTCCCTTCCTTGGTCACATGTCCTACGATAAAGATAGCAATGTTATTAGTCTTCGCCAACTGCATGAGTTCAGCCGTTACTTCACGAACCTGAGACACAGACCCCTGCACCCCTGAAATCTCAGGAGACATAATCGTCTGGATAGAGTCGATGATGAGAAAATCTGGTTGGATGCGCTCCACCTCAGATCGAACACTCTGCATATTGGTCTCTGCATAGAGATAAAACTCACTATCAATATCCCCCAAGCGCTCTGCACGGAGTTTAATCTGCTGGGCAGACTCCTCCCCACTGACATAGAGAACAGTCCCTACTTGGGACAGCTGAGTCGATACTTGTAAGAGAAGGGTTGATTTCCCAATCCCTGGATCCCCACCAATAAGAACGAGACTCCCCGGTACCACACCTCCACCAAGCACACGGTTGAATTCCTCCATCTCCGTCTTGGTTCGATTAACATTGATGGAAGTCACCTCAGCCAGTTTCATGGGCTTGGTTTTCTCACCTGTCAAGGACACACGCGCATTCTTGACCTCGGCAACCTCAACCTCTTCTACAAAAGAAGACCAAGACCCACAGTTGGGGCAACGTCCCAGATATTTAGGGGAATTATACCCACAATTTTGACATACAAATGTCGCTTTTTTCTTTGCGATGATAAACCTCTTTCTAAATCTCTACCTCACACTCAATTACTTGGCAAAAATCTATCTTCTCGTCTGGCACAAATTGGCGCATGAGCATTCGATGAGCTACCACTAGCACTGTCTGGTAGTCTCGGTACTTTATCATAGTTTCCAAAAAACGCGCCTTCATCTCTTCAGCTGTCTCATACTGAATAGGACTATTAGGAAGCAACTCCCCCTTGTTTTCTAAAAACAGAGTACGTGCTTTTTCAAAATTCTCTATGCCACTTTCGTAAACCTGCCATTCATGCAATAAAGGTTCTACTCTTAAAGGAAGATCCGTAGCACAAGATACATAAAAAGCCGTTTCTAAAGCTCTCGTTACTGCAGAAGACACCAGTATATCAGCTGAGCCAAGCAAAGGATTTTGGCAAAGTTTCTGAACTTGTTGCCGTCCTTCCTTAGATAAAGGTGCTAAATCCATCCCAAAATCTGTATAAGAACGTTCCTCTAACTCACGGTAGTCTGGCTCTCCATGACGTACAAATATAATTTTCATCTTAGTGCCCTGTCGACCCAAAACCACCAGTCCGCACGCCATCCGCTTCATCTCCGTCTGCAATCAAAAATGGTGCAAAGACAGCCTGGACTACACGTTCTCCAACTTCGAGGACGACTTCCTGTTCAGTAATGTTTTTCATCTGAGCAAAGATATGACCTTCATTCCCAGGATTGCCATAATAATCCCCATCAATAACCCCAACTGAGTTAATTAAAACCAAGCCCTTCTTGCGAGGGTTTGATGAACGGTCATAGAGATAGAGCACTTCTGTCGGCTGCATATAGACCTTAACACCTGTCGGAACCAAAACAATCTCTCCTGGCGCAATAACCGTACGCACCGCAACCTTTAAATCATAACCAGCCGCGTGAGCTGTCTCTCGTTTCGGCAATAAATTTTCGTCTGTAAAACTCGAAACCAATTCAAAACCACGAATTTTCATATTTTTCTCTTTTCTATAATCATTTATTCTAGGCTATTTTATCTTATTTATTCGAAAAAAGCACGAAAAAAGAGCACACAATTCACACTCGCTTAGGGCTGCTGGATTCCTCCCCTGACCCACTTCACGCAGAACTGTTGCTCCACTATTCATTATACCACATTCCCCTCGATTTTTAAAGAGAAATTATTTTTTCCGTCGATTTCGGAAAAAGTCCTGCATAATCGCTGCACAATCATCTTCCAAAATTCCTGTTTCCACCTCTACACGATGATTGAGACGCTCATCTGTCAAAATATCGTACAAGCTCCCAGCTGCACCAAATTTCTGGTTTTTAGCCCCGTAAACTACGTTTGGAATACGGGCAAGCCCAATGGCCCCGCTACACATGACACAAGGCTCAATGGTCACAAAAAGCGTGCAATCCAGCAGGCGCCAACTCTCTTCACTCACATTCGCATTCTCTATAGCCATGATTTCTGCATGCATGACCGCCCGTTGCAACTCCTCGCGCGCATTATGCCCCCTACCAATGATTTCTCCATCCTTGACAATCACACAACCAATTGGAATTTCATCGTGTTCTAAGGCAATCTCAGCCTCTCTCAAAGCCTCTCTCATAAAAGCTTCTTTTTCTTCAACTGTATAATTCATCGTTCTTCTCTTTTCCTACTTGTCGATTTTATTATTATATCATGATTCTCAACACAAAAAAAGCCACCGAATGCGGTGACTTAATAGGGAGATTATTATGAAAAAGAAAAGTTTAGGATATTTGTTACAACAAGTTAGGAGGTCTTCTTGTAACTGTCTATAGTATACCCAACCTGTCTTAAACTAATCTTAAAAATCTCCTATGACCAAACACTTTCTAAAATATTAGTTTGTTCACGACCAGGTCCTACTGAGAAAGTTGAGATACGAACACCGACCAACTCGCTTACACGACGAACATAGTTACGCGCATTCTCAGGAAGATCTTCCAAATTACGGACCCCAGTGATGTCTTCTGACCAACCTGGCAATTCCTCGTAGATTGGCTTGCAGCGTTTCAACTGCTCAAGACTAGCAGGATAGTAATCAATACGTTGACCATCAAGATCATAGGCCACACAGATTTTCACAGTATCCAAACCGCTCAAAACATCAATAGAGTTCAAAGAAAGATTAGTAATACCAGAAACGCGACGACTATGACGCATCACAACTGAGTCAAACCAACCCACACGACGTGGACGACCAGTTGTTGTACCATATTCATGACCTACTTCGCGGATGCGATCTCCCACTTCATCAAATAATTCAGTTGGGAAAGGTCCGTCTCCTACACGACTTGTGTAGGCTTTACATACACCTACAACCTTGTCAATCTTACTTGGGCCAACACCAGACCCAATTGTCACACCACCAGCGACAGGGTTTGACGACGTAACAAATGGATACGTACCTTGGTCGATATCTAGCATAACACCTTGCGCACCTTCAAACAGCACACGTTTGCCATTATCAAGCGCATCATTCAAGATAACGGATGTATCTGTCACGTATTGCTTGATTTGTTGACCATATTCATAATACTCTTCAAAAATATCATCAACTGAAATAGGGGTGCTATCATATAATTTTTCAAACAAACGATTCTTTTCCGCAAGGTTGCGTTCCAAACGTTCACGGAAAATATCCTTATCCAAAAGATCCGCAATACGAATTCCAACACGAGCAGCCTTGTCCATATATGCTGGACCGATTCCCTTGATTGTAGTACCAATCTTGTTATCTCCCTTAGCCTCTTCTTGCAAGCGATCCAACTCAATATGATAAGGCAAAATAACATGCGCACGATCAGAAATACGCAAGTTATCAGTTGTCACACCTTCCTCATGAAGATAGCTCAACTCTTTCACAAGAGATTTAGGATTTACAACCATACCATTCCCAATAACAGAGATTTTTTCAGG
>CAUSQY010000047.1:0-10540 GCA_963533645.1 uncultured Streptococcus sp.
TGACAGAATTCCTTCAACACAGTGAAATCGAAGAAGAAGAAGGAGAATTCCGTAACGTTGAAGAAAGCTTGGAACGTGTTCTAGCTATTTATCGCTACCTCATCACTCTTTTCCAAAAAGCTTTGGATGTAACTGACGAAGAAGGCGATGATGTTACAAACGATATCTTTGTTGGGGCTAAGGCTGAACTTGAGAAAACAGTTTGGATGCTTGCAGCAGAACTTGGACAAGCTCCTGGTTTGTAAAATATAGTTGCTACCCCTTTTATCATGAGGTGCCTGATAAGTGCCCATGACCAATCATCTTTTAAAAGTCATGTAACTGTAAAAAGTTGCATGATTTTTTTGTTTGCTGGACTTAGGACACATTGTCAAAAGTAGGATTTTACGGTATAATAGTTGCTGTTCAATAACATATGAATTTTAAAGAATAATTGTTAGTTTTAGGAGGACTTATGAACAACTTACCAAATTGCCCAAAATGTAATTCAGAATATGTCTACGAAGACGGAAGTCTCTTGGTCTGCCCAGAGTGTGCCTATGAGTGGAACCCTGCAGAAGTTGCAGAAGTAGAAGAAGGTGTTGTTGCTATCGATGCCAATGGAAATAAATTGGCTGACGGCGATACTGTAACCCTTATCAAGGACTTGAAAGTAAAAGGTGCGCCAAAGGATTTGAAACAAGGAACTCGCGTTAAAAATATCCGTATCGTAGAAGGTGACCACAACATCGACTGTAAGATTGATGGTTTTGGAGCCATGAAACTCAAGTCAGAATTTGTTAAGAAAATCTAGCCATGAAACTGAATTATAAATTTATCTTTTATAGTCGTGTACTTTTGTTCTTAGCGGCATTTACAGGAGTTTATTTGGAGATTACCAAGCACGGTGGCTTTGGTATGCTCCTTTACTACACAGTGTTGTCCAATCTTTTAGTAACGATTTTCACGGGCTACCTGCTCCGTGTGATGAGCCGTTCAGGTGAAAATTGGCAAAGTCCGACCTTGCTTCGTCTCAAGGGTGGTGTTACCATGAGTATCATGATTACCTGTGTGATTTACCATTTTATGCTTGCTCCGATTGCGACAGACTTTTACCGTGTGGAAAATTTCCTTTGCCACTATATCGTTCCACTCTGGTTTTTAGCCGACACTCTCTTCTTTGATAAACAGGGTCGATACAAGATCTGGGATCCAGTCTTGTGGACCATCTTGCCCCTGGTTTATATGATTTTTGCCTTGTTTAACGGCCTGGTCTTAAAACTCAATATTCCGAATTCCAAGGACAATCCCTTCCCTTATTTCTTTTTAAATGTGAACAAGGGTTGGGACGTGGTTATCAAATGGTGTTTGATCATTTTTGCGGCGTATATGGTTGCAGGCTTCATCTTCTATCTGATCAAGCAAATCAAGCGAAAATAGTCTTCCTATGAGGAAAGTTAGGACGGAGTCTCTAGTTCAATCGGGCTCCTTCTTTTCTTGCCATCTTCCTTTTAAAAGGATCAACAGTGAGAAATATATAGAAAGAAAATCCATGAAACAATATTTAGAACGGGCTAGTATTTTGGCCCTCTCCCTCGTTTTGATTACCTCCTTTTCCATCTCAAGTGCTCTGCCAGCCATGTTTGACTATTATCAAGGCTACCCCAAAGAACAAATCGAGCTCCTGGTCAGTCTCCCTTCTTTTGGAATCATGATTATGCTGGTTTTAAATGGGTTTTTGGAGCGTTTGCTTCCTGAGCGACTTCAGATCAGTCTGGGACTTCTCATCCTCTCTATCGGTGGAACAGCTCCCTTCTGGTATCAGGATTATAACTTTGTCTTTGCTATGCGGATTTTATTTGGCTTGGGTGTTGGGATGATCAATGCCAAGGCCATTTCCATCATCAGCGAACGCTATCATGGAAAGACACGGATCCAGATGCTGGGTCTCCGCGGATCAGCAGAAGTTGTCGGGGCGTCGATTTTGACTCTAGTGGTCGGTCAGCTCTTATCCTTTGGATGGACAGTGACCTTCTTGGCCTACAGTGCGGGATTTTTAGTATTGATTCTTTATCTGCTCTTTGTCCCTTATGGGAAAGAAAAGAAAGAAACAAAGAAAAAAGAGGCCGAAACGACTCGTTTGACAGGACAGATGAAAGGCTTAATTTTTCTATTGGCTGTCGAAGCAGCAGTTGTTGTCTGTACCAACACAGCTATCACCATTCGTATTCCTAGTCTGATGGTGGAAAGAGGTCTAGGGGATGCCCAGTTATCGAGTTTGGTTTTAAGTATCATGCAGTTGATTGGTATCTTGGCAGGTGTGAGTTTTTCTTTCTTTATCTCTCTATTTAAAGAAAGGTTGCTCCTTTGGTCAGGTATCACCTTTGGATTGGGGCAGATTGTGATTGCCTTGTCTCCGTCATTGGGTGTGATGGTAGTTGGAAGTGTTGTGGCAGGTTTTTCTTACAGTGTGGCCTTGACCACTGTCTTTCAGCTTCTTTCTGAAAGAATCCCAGCCAAGCTCCTTAATCAGGCAACATCTTTTGCAGTGCTAGGATGCAGCTTTGGAGCCTTTACGACACCTTTCATTCTTGGGGCGATCGGCTTGGTGACTCAAAACGGTATGTTGGTCTTCACCATTCTAGGATGCTGGTTGATTGTCACTTCTATCTTTGTTATGTACGCACTTCAAAAGAGAGCTTAGGATTAATTTCCTAAGTTTTTCTTTTCGGGAATTTTGTACCCAGACAATTATTGGTTTTTAAACTTGTTTACACTTTTATTTCCTGATAAAATAGAAGTTATGACAAGATATAAAGCAATCATTTCCTATGACGGGTATGCCTTTGCTGGTTTTCAGCGCCAGCCTCATGCGCGGAGCGTTCAAGAGGAAATCGAAAAAACTTTAACGAGACTCAATAAGGGGCAAGCCATCACTGTACACGGTGCTGGTCGGACGGATAGTGGGGTTCATGCTTTGGGACAGGTGATTCATTTTGACTTGCCCTATCAGATGGATGAGGAAAAACTCCGTTTTGCTCTGGATACCCAGTCTCCTGAAGATATCGATGTGATTTCGATTGAGATTGTGGCGGATGATTTTCATTGTCGTTATGCAAAACATAGCAAGACCTATGAGTTTATCGTGGATAGAGGGCGCCCCAAAAATCCTATGCGCCGTCACTATGCCACTCACTTTCCCTATCCCCTCGATGTGGAGCGGATGCAGATGGCAATCAAAAAGCTAGAGGGAACCCATGATTTCACCGGTTTTACAGCATCTGGAACCAGTGTAGAGGACAAGGTACGGACCATTACAGCAGCGAGTTTAACAGTCGATGAGACAGGCCAATTTTTGACCTTTAGCTTTTCAGGAAATGGCTTCTTGTATAAGCAGATTCGCAACATGGTGGGGACACTGCTCAAAATCGGAAATAATCGAATGCCAGTTGAGCAGATTGACTTGATCTTGGAAAAAAAAGACAGACAGCTTGCAGGTCCAACAGCAGCACCGAATGGCTTGTATTTAAAGGAGATTCGTTATGAAGAATAATCGTATTTTAGCCCTTTCTGGGAATGATATTTTTAGTGGCGGCGGTTTGTCCGCAGATTTGGCTACTTATACCTTGAACGGCTTACATGGTTTTGTATCTGTGACTTGTTTAACAGCCTTGACCGAAAAGGGATTTGAAGTTTTCCCTACGGATGATATTATTTTCCAACATGAATTGAATAGCTTGCGTGATGTGGAGTTTGCGGGGATTAAGATTGGCCTTCTTCCTACTGTCAGTGTGGCTGAGAAGGCACTGGACTTTATCAAGCAACGTCCTGGAGTGCCGGTGGTATTGGACCCCGTCTTGGTCTGTAAGGAAACGCATGATGTGGCTGTCAGTGAACTCTGTCAAGAGTTGATTCGTTTTTTCCCTCATGTCAGTGTGATTACGCCAAATCTTCCTGAAGCAGAATTATTGGCTGGTCTGGAAATTAGAACCTTGGAAGATATGAAAGCTGCAGCGCAGAAATTGCATGATTTAGGAGCGCCAGCAATTATTATCAAGGGAGGCAATCGCCTCAGTCAGGACAAGGCTGTGGATGTCTTTTATGATGGACAAACTTTCACTGTCCTAGAAAATCCTGTTATTCAAGGCCAAAATGCTGGTGCAGGTTGTACCTTTGCCTCAAGCATCGCCAGTCACTTGGTTAAGGGTGATGAACTTTTACCAGCAGTAGAAAGTTCTAAAGCTTTCGTTTACCGTGCTATTGCACAAGCAGATCAATATGGAGTAAGACAATATGAAGCAAACCAAAACAACTAAAATCGCCCTTGTATCCCTCTTAACCGCCCTTTCAGTAGTTCTAGGTTATTACTTGAAAATTGGAACGCCAACAGGAATATTGACTCTCTTGGATGCAGGTATTTTCTTTACTGCCTTTTACTTTGGCAGTAAAGAAGGGGCCGTCGTTGGAGGACTAGCAGCTTTTCTGCTTGACCTTTTATCAGGCTTTCCACAGTGGATGTTCTTTAGCTTGGTAAACCATGGCTTGCAAGGATTTTTTGCAGGCTTTAAAGGCAAATGGCAATGGCTAGGCCTTGTCTTGGCTACAATCGTCATGGTAAGTGGCTATGCCCTAGGTTCTACCCTAATGAATGGCTGGTCAGCAGCCTTGCCAGAAATCCTTCCAAACTTCCTGCAAAACACCTTGGGAATGATTGTAGGGTTTGTAATTTTTCAGAGTGTTAAGAAGATAAAATAAAAAAGTCAGCTATAGGTAGCTTGATACTCAGCGGTCTAAATAATCTGAGTCCACTCACCTTATAAAACTTATAGCAAAATCTTAAAAGGACAGTTGATAATATACTGTCCTTTTATGTTGATATATTTTCTTTTTTTAGGATGCGCCTTATTTGGAATTTACTAAAATAGGAAAAGTTTTATAATAAATTTCCTATGAGTTTTTATTATTAGTTATCAGTCACTTTTTAAAGCAATCACCTAAATAAGGTCTATTAACTAAAACTGGTATTTTTCCTTCCGAATCTTAAAAGCAGTTTCACCACCTTCAAGAATATTCACAACTTGATTCATAACTTGTTTGTTATCAATCGATCCGATAGCATGTCCATTAATTTTGCCTTGTCCATCTTCTTCGACAAGTCCAATAATTAGTTCTGCATCACCAAAGACAGGAATGTTGGCATTATGAGTAGCAAAAATATATTGACGATTTGTTTTATTATTCCTAATTGAGGCAACTAAGCTATCTGCAATATAGGCATTATCAAGATTATCCTCAGGTTGATCAATAATTAAAGGATCCCTATTTTCGACTAATAGAATATTTAAGAGGGCTGTACACTGCTGACCTTTTGATAAATTATCCATAGATTTGAATTTATCTCCAACTTTGAGAGAAATATTAGTAATATCACCTAGAATAAGCTCTTCTAATTTCCAACATTGTTCATTAGTTAATCTACAAATTTTCTGCGAAGTGTTACTAGTTAAGTTATATTCTTTAGCCAACTCAACCGGCCCTTTTCGAATATTCTCGATAAAAGTAATCATGTCAAAATTTTTGTAATCACTAATAGATTGAATTGATTTATCGCCAATTCCTTCAATTTTTTTGAGTTCCTCCAACAAAGATTCTTTATTTTGTAGGCAATCGATTTCTATTTTAACTAATTTGCCTAGATTGGATTTATCCAGCTTTTTAATTCGTTTAGATACTGCATTAATATATTCTATATTAGCCTCTTTGCAATTCTCTAAAAGTTCTTTTCTAGCTTTCTTTAACTTCTCTAACTCTTCTTTAGTTGCTTCAATTTTCAATAGAGTAGGTTTTGAATCATTAATTTCTTTCAGCAGGCCACGATATTCTTCGAGCACTTCCTTACTATTTTTATCTTGTACTTCTGGAATGTCTTTGAATATTTTTTTGAATTTTATTTCTTCATTTTGCTTATATTTCCCCCACGACTCTTTTGTTTTTGAAACCTTTTCTTTTAGAGATGAAAATATCTTTTCTTGTTGTTTGAATATTATTTGACTTTCTCGATTATATTCATCTATAGAGTTAATGAGATTTGTTAAATCATCATTTTCTTTTCTGTCCCCTTCATCAATTATTGATTCTATTACAATCTCATTATCTGTAATTTCATGATCACAGATAGCATCAGATAGTATAGATATTTTAGAGTCTATAGCGGTAATTTTAGTTATAGGAGCAATCTTTTCCTCTAACCCTGTTATAGAATTATAGTGTCTTAATTGTGATTGTTTCGCAGGTAAATCACTAGTATCTTTTTCTAATTTTTCTAGATTATTTGAAACTCTTAGAAGCTCCCGTGTATTTTCATTAAGAGATTCATATGCTTTTTTTCTTTTGTTAAGTATCTTTGAATCTATACAAATTAATCTTTTGACCGATTCGGTAATTCTTTTTTTGGATTTTATAACTTCAATTAATTCGTTTTGAGCATACACTTCTAAATTAGGCAATATTTCATCAATAGATAAATCAGATATTTCTCCGTTTTCATTTCTAATAGTAATATTTTGTTTATATCTCCTGCTAATATTAAATTGCTGTCCATTTTGCGAGTATGAAGTAATCGTTAACTTAACTTCGCCACCAGTTCCAAGATTCGACTCAGCAAAGGAGTCTATGTATTTTTCAAACTCTTTTGTGTAATGATATTTATCTAAACAATAAATAATTAGATTTATTAATGTAGATTTACCAGTTCCTCTACCTCCTATTATAGTAGAAACTTCATCAGAAAATGCAACAGCTAAGCCATCTAGGTATCCCCCAGATATAGAAATTTCGTCAATAGTACTTTTATAGCACTTTTTTTCAGTACTGTTTAATTTTATCCTAGACTCCGAGTCTTTAAATGCCATTTTAAATGCTTGAAAAGATAACTCTGACATTTTAACAAGTACACTAGCCACAGGCTTAGACAAATCTTCAGGCGATTCTATATCTGATGAGTTGATATATGCAATAGGTTTATTTCGTTTATAATTTGTATCCGTATTTTGAATTATATTTTTATAATTTGGGTCAATATTTTCTACGCTATTCGGAATTTGTGCAACAGAAAGAAGTTCATTTTTCCATATATGATTCATTTTCCCAATTTTAAGTATGCCATTGTCACCTGTAATATGGGCTGCATACCAGAAACCATCATTATCTTGAACTTTTTTAGCAATTTCTAAACATGAAAGATTGCTAGATTCAGTTCCATTTTTAATATCTGTAGGCAAGCCTAGTTGACCTAAGATTCTATTAAGCATTGAATTATCGAATTCAGGTGAGAATAAACAAACCATATGAATTTTTTCAGCCGAAGAAATTTCAAACCCTGGTAAAGTTAAAATACCATTTTCAGACAGATAGGTTCGAAGGCTTGTAGAAGAGTCGATACTACCATGGTCTGCAAGGCCAACTACTTTTATTCCATTTTTTAAACACTCCTCAAGTATCTTTTTGTTATACTCTTCTTCATCAATAATAGTTTTTCCTCTAAACTTTGAATAAGAATATGGGTTTACTTGCAATGCGCATTTATAATATCTTGCATAATGTCTTTCCATAATATTTACCTGACCTTTGAATGTTAGTTTGAACTATCGCGAATTATTTTAAAAGCTCACGTAAAAAGTTATTTTTAAGCATATTCAAATTAAAAACATTTTGAATGTGTTCAAATACTTCGGAGAGTGGTAAGTGAGCAGTTTTTCAACCTTGTCCATCTGTCACCCAGACAAACTCAATGTCATCTTTTGAGTCTTTAATAACCTGATTAAGTTTAGCAAATTCACCAGCAACCGCTTTAAGTTTACTTCCACTGCACCATAGTAGTTCGTTTCAATGAGCCAAACTTTATGACGTTCCCTAGAATAAACAGCTACATCAAAGCGCCGTTCTGATTTATCTACTAGCACCTCAATGCCCCAATTTGATTTAATAAATGAGGCAGTTGCTTGAGCTTTCCATTCAAGTCCTTGTTTTTGAGCTATTTTTGCAACGTGTCGTTCTAAGATACCTTCCATTATTGTGCCACTACGATTTTTACGAGCGTCACTATCCAAACCAGCCTCTACACCATAAACATAATCAACTAAAGAACGGTTTGCTTTATTTTGGAGAAAATCTAATAAGCCAGATTATTCCGCAAAAACAACATAATCCACAATTTGAGCTGACTTTTTGTTTGTCTAGTTTAATCAAAATAAAGCAAGTCCTTGCTGGTGCTGGTAAAGAGGTCAAACCCTTCCTTAGTGACAACACCGCAGTCCTCGATACGAACACCAACTTTACCAGGGATATAGATACCAGGTTCAACAGAGAAGCACATACCTTCTTCGATGACCATGTCGTTTCCTTCCATGATAGATGGGAATTCGTGGACATCCATACCGATACCGTGACCGAGACGGTGGTTGAAGTACTCTCCATAACCAGCTTTTTCAATGACTTCGCGAGCAGCGCGATCTACTTCATGAGCAGTCACACCTGGTTTGATAAAGTCAAGGGCAGCTTGTTGGGCTTCAAGGGTCAAGTTGTAGATATCCTTTTTGAATTGGTCTGGTTTGCCGACAGCGACCGTACGAGTCATATCTGATGCGTAGCCATTAACCATGACACCCAGGTCAAAGAGGAGAAGGGCGTCTTTTTCGACCTTGTTTGCACCAGGAATTCCGTGTGGATTTGCAGCATTGTCACCAGTCAAGACCATGGTATCAAAACTCATTTCATAGCCTTCACGCTTTAAGGCGAAGTCGATTTGGGCGATGATATCTGTCTCTGTTTTATCAAGAGAGATATTGTCGAAACCAACTTTGACCGCCTTGTCGGCATAGAGACCTGCAACCATCATTTTTTGGACTTCATCAGCCGATTTGATGAGGCGCATGCGTTGGATACGAGGAGTGAGGTTTTCAAACTCAGCAGTTTCAAAGACGGTTTTCAAACCATGGTATTTGGTCAAGATGAGATTGTCAAACTCAACAGCAACACGTTTGAAATCGTGCTGTGGTAAGGCATTTTTGATTTTTTGCCATGGATTTTCAGAATCCACATAGCCCACAACTGGGAAGGAAACGGTGCTACTTGCACGTTCCACTTCAAGGGCTGGAACAAAGAGGAGTGGTTCCTGATCCGCTAGGACAAAGAGAAACATTTGACGTTCATGGGGATCACTGTAAAAGCCAGTGAGGTAATTAATAGTGACGGGGTCAGATACGACAGCGACGTCTAGTTTTTCTGATTCAAGATATGTTACGATTTGTTGTAATTTAGACATATGCTACCTTCTTTCTACCCCTCTATTTTGGCAAAAAATGAGAGAAAATGCAAGGGAGAAGGGTAAAAGAACAAGCAAAAAGAACCCCGACAAGATAGTGGAGTTCTTTGATATAGTTTTTCTTGGTTTAAGAAAAGTCAGCCTTGCTTTTCACGTCACTGTATTCTTCAGCGATTTCTTGACTGAGGATGTCCTCATAGGCAGGGAGTTGGATGTCCTGACCGTATTTCTTCTTGAGGGCAGTAGTGACTAGGCGATAAGCCAGATTGGCATTACGAGAGAGGATAGGTCCGTGGAAGTAGGAACCAAAGACATTCTTATAATGAACCCCTTCGCCGATCTTTTCTTCGTTGTTTCCATTTCCATAGACAACCAGTCCCAGTGGTTTTTGGTCATCTGAGAGGAAGGTACGACCTTGGTGATTTTCAAAGCCATAGTAGGTTTCATCGAAATCTTCATTGTGAATCTTGATGTCACCGATAAAGCGGTTGTTGGTTTGGTTGAGAGTATAATGTCCCATGACACTGAGCCCTTCGATGCGCTTGCCTGAAGCTTCAACATAATATTGTCCCAATAGTTGAAAACCACCACAGATGGCTAGAACAACACCATCGTTTTGGATGTAGTTGTCAATGCTCTCTTTCTTAGTAGGAAGGTCGCCTGCGATGATACTTTGTTCAAAGTCTTGACCGCCACCGAAAAAGGCGATATCGTAGTGGTTTTCATCAAAATCATCATGGAGAGAAACGATGTCAACCGTCACATGAGTCCCCAGTTTTTCAGCCACATACTTGAGCATGAGGATGTTGCCGTTGTCTCCGTAAGTATTCATGAGGTTTCCGTAAAGGTGGGCGATGTTGAGCTGATAAGGGTAGTTGCCAGCTTTTGAGGAAAGTGAAGTATAAACCATTAGTTCATCTCCTTTCTAACAATCTGACGACTAGCCAGCAGCTCACGGAATTCCAGCATGGCAGTATAGGTTGCTAGGATATAGGCATGCTTGCAGTCTTGCTTCTCAATGGTTTTGAGAACTTGCTCCAGATTGCTTGTCTCAGTGATTTTATCAGCTGGGTAGCCTGTCACACGAAGACGGCGAGCGATTTCAGAATGACGAACACCGCCAGCGTTGATTTCAGGGATATCCATGTCAGTGATTTGTTCAAAATCCGCATCCCAGATCCAGCTAGTGTCAATTCCATCTGCATAGTTGGCATTGAGGAGGACAGATAGGCTAAATGG
>CAUSQY010000048.1:0-9789 GCA_963533645.1 uncultured Streptococcus sp.
TGCCCAAGTCAGTTCTCTTCCCTATAGCGGTCAAGTCCTGATAAATGGGAGCGAGGTCAGTCAGCTTTCTATCATCGAGCGTGTCCAGACGGTTGGTATTCTCTTTCAAAATCCCAATCATCAATTTACCATGGAGAACTTGTTTGAGGAGCTGATTTTTACCTTGGAAAATATTGGGCATCCCGTTCAGGAAATTGATTCTAAAATAGCAGAGGTGGTTCGGCAATGTCGTTGCGAGCCAATCTTGCACCGTCCAATTCATCACTTATCAGGTGGTGAAAAGCAAAAGGCTGCTTTGGCTGTTCTCTTTGCTATGAATCCTAGGGTCTATCTCTTGGATGAGCCCTTTGCTTCCATTGACCGCAAGAGCAGAATCGAGATATTGGAGATTCTAAAAGAGTTGGCTCTTGATGGGAAGACAGTCATCCTGTGTGACCATGATCTATCGGACTATGAAGCCTATATCGACCATATGGTGGAGCTGAGAGACGGGCAACTGAGGGAAGTGTTTCAAGTCCCTTACTCTGAGATGATACAGGTTTCTTCAAAGAATGTTGCTTCTAGCCCAGAACTATTTCATATGGATAGAACGACTTGTGAGCTGGATAAGCGTCCCCTCTTTTCAATTGCGGATTTTACATTCTACCAAGGAATTTCCTGTATCTTGGGTGACAATGGTGTCGGGAAATCAACCCTCTTTCGGTCTATTCTTCAATTTCAAAAGTATAAGGGGCGCATTACCTGGAAGGGGACAGTCCTGAAAAAGAAAAAGAGTTTGTACCGTGACCTGACGGGTGTTGTTCAGGAAGCTGAGAAGCAGTTTATCAGAGCCAGTCTGCGAGAAGAGCTTCAATTAGATGGACCTGATTCTGAAAGAAATCAGCGAATTTTCCAAGCTTTACAATATTTTGATCTGGAGCAGGCTCTTGATAAGAGTCCCTACCAATTAAGTGGCGGCCAGCAAAAGATTCTTCAGCTCTTGACCATCTTGACTAGTAAGGCCTCTGTGATCTTGCTAGATGAACCTTTTGCAGGTTTGGATGATAGAGCTTGCCATTATTTTTGTCAGTGGATTGTGGAGGAGAGAAATCAAGGAAGAAGTTTTCTGATCATTAGCCATCGTTTAGATCCCTTGATCTCTGTGGTTGATTATTGGATTGAGATGACTAGTCAGGGTCTCAGTCATGTGAAAGAAGTGACAATTACCAAACCACTCACATCTCAGAGTAGCAATACTCAAGGGGAGGTGAGATAGTATGGTCAAAGTAGCAACCCAGACACCGATTATCAGTCTCTTCTTGCTGATTTTATCCTTGGAAACATCTTTCATTCCTTCGATTGCTCTGAATCTTTCGGTAGTCGCATTTTGTATTCTCTTTATGCTCTATTACCGTCGATTTAAGATGTTGGCTTGGATGATTCTACTCGCCATTTTGCCATCTTTGGCCAACTACTGGGCAGTTCAGTTACATGGAGATGCTTCGCAGGCAGTCATGCTTGGAACGAGGGCCTTTGTGACCGTTTGTATTGGTCTTGTCTTTGTTTCCTCTATTTCCCTAAAAGAGCTTCTTTTGTACTTAGCTCAAAAGGGGTTATCACGGTCTTGGGCCTATGCCTTAATTGTGGTATTCAATTCCTTTCCCCTTATTCAGAAAGAAATCAAGTCCCTCAAAGAAGCTTGCCTATTACGTGGTCAAGAACTGCATGTTTGGTCTCCCTTGATTTACAGCAAGGTTCTGATGACAGTCTTTAGGTGGCGCCATCTTTACCTGAGAGCCCTGTCGGCGCATGGATATGACGAACATGCACAGGTGGAGAATAGCTATCGGACTTTTTATATTCCTCAAAGGACAATATTCATCTACCTGCTTTTCTTTTTATTGCTTCAAACCAGTCTATTTTTATAAAGGAGTTATTATGGAATTTACAGATATTGCGATGGAATTATCCAAGGAAGCTTGGCAGGCTTCTTTTCATCATCCCTTTATTTTACAATTACAAGAGGGAAATTTAGAACCGTCCATTTTCCGCTATTACCTGATTCAGGATGCCTACTATCTGAAGGCCTTCTCAGAAATCTATCACCTCTTGGCTGATAAGACTTCAAACCAAGAGATGAAAAGACTCTTGAAACAAAATGCTCAGAGTCTAGTGGAGGGTGAGTTGTTTATCCGCCAACAATTTTTCAAGGAATTGGAAATCAGCAATCAGGAAATGGAGCAACATCCAATCGCTCCCACCTGCTATCATTACATTTCTCATATTTATCGCCAGTTTGCAGAGCCAAACTTGGGCATTGCTTTTGCTAGTTTGCTTCCATGTCCTTGGTTATACCATGATTTGGGCAAGGCACTTAATCGCAAACCATCCCCGAATCCTCTTTATCAACAGTGGATTGAAACCTATATCACCGATGAGTTAGAACAGCAGATTAAAGAGGAAGAAGCCCTGGTCAATCAGCTCTATCGAGAAAGCAACGAGACAGACAAACAAAAAATGCTAGAGGCCTTCCACCGAAGTGTCCACATGGAAGCTAAGTTCTGGGAGATGGCTTACCAACACCAAACATGGATGAGTGATTTGCAGTCCTTAGAAAAAGAGAAGAAATAGAAAATGAGAAACCACCAACTACAAGTTCACAAATTAACCATTTTATCCATGATGATTGCTCTTGACGTAGTACTTACACCCATCTTTCGAATTGAAGGAATGGCACCAATGTCCAGTGTAGTCAACATTCTTGCAGGGATTTTGATGGGACCTGTTTATGCCTTGGTCATGGCTACAGTCACAGCCTTTATCCGTATGACGACTCAAGGTATTCCCCCTTTGGCCCTAACAGGAGCTACTTTTGGAGCCCTCCTTGCAGGTCTCTTTTATAAGTATGGTCGGAAATTTCGCTATTCTGCTCTAGGAGAAATCTTGGGAACAGGGATTATCGGTTCCATTGTTTCCTATCCTGTCATGGTTCTCTTTACAGGATCTGCGGCCAAGCTTAGCTGGTTTATCTACACTCCTAGATTTTTTGGAGCAACCTTGATTGGTACAGCCATAGCTTTTCTTGCCTTTCGATTTTTAATCAAGCAGGAATTCTTTAAAAAAGTGCAGGGATATTTCTTTGGAGAAAGGATAGACTGATGCAGGAATTTACAAATCCCTTTCCTCTAACCTCCAGCTCCTTAATTCACTGCATCACCAATGAGATTTCCTGTGAGATGCTGGCCAATGGAATTTTGGCTCTGGGATCTAAACCTGTCATGGCAGATGATCCCCGTGAGGTTCTTGATTTTACCAAACAAAGCCAAGCTCTCTTTATCAATCTGGGGCATTTGTCAGCTGAGAAGGAGAAAGCAATCCGCATGGCAGCTACTTATGCAGCTCAAGCTGGCCTCCCAATGGTAGTAGATGCGGTTGGCGTAGCAACTTCCCCTATTCGTAAGGATCTAGTTACAGATCTTTTAGAATACAAGCCCACGGTCCTTAAAGGAAATATGTCGGAAATCCGAAGTCTTGTTGGCTTAAAACACCATGGAGTTGGAGTAGATGCTAGTGCTAAAGACCAAGAAACTGAGGATTTGCTTCAAGTTTTGAAAGACTGGTGTCAGACCTATCCTGGTATGTCGTTCCTAGTCACTGGCCCCAAGGATCTCATCGTTTCGGAGAATCAGGTTGCAATATTGGGAAATGGCTGTGACGAATTAGACTGGATAACAGGGACAGGAGACCTGGTTGGAGCCTTGACTGCCGTTTTTCTCAGCCAAAGAAAGACTGCATTTGAAGCTTCTTGCCTAGCAGTTTCTTATCTCAATATCGCTGCTGAGAGAATACTTGTTCAAGGAATGGGATTGGAAGAATTTCGTTATCAAGTTCTCAATCAACTCTCTCTCCTAAAAAGAGACGAAAATTGGCTAGAAGCCATCAAAGGAGACTTTTATGAATAGAGAAGCACTTAAACTGTATCTAGTAACCAATCGCTACCAAGATTCCTTGGAAAACTTTCTTGAAAAAGTTGAGACAGCCTGCCGTTCAGGTGTTACCATCATCCAGTTACGAGAAAAAAATCTCACCACCAATCAATACTATCAGCTGGCAAAACAAGTCAAGAAAATAACCGATGCCTATCAGGTACCCTTGATTATCGATGATCGTTTGGATGTTTGTCTTGCAGTAGATGCTGCAGGTCTGCATATCGGAGACGATGAACTACCAGTTTCGGTTGCCCGCAAAGTCTTGGGTCCTGAAAAAATCCTCGGTGTTACTGCTAAAACGGTTAAAAGAGCCCTCGAGGCAGAAACATCGGGTGCGGATTACTTGGGAACAGGAGCCATTTTCCCGACTACGACCAAGGAAAATGCGCCTATCACCCTGATTTCAACCTTGAAAACAATTTGCCAAACGGTCGCCATTCCAGTAGTTGCTATCGGAGGCTTGACATCAGAGAATATTGACCAACTTAGTGGCACGGGTATAGCTGGAGTAGCTGTAGTACGTGATCTGATGCAGGCAGAAGATATTGAAGCAAAAACGCAAGCCTTTTTAACAAAGCTGGATGACATGATTTTCTAATCAAAAACTCTCTAATTCCTTATAGCCGGAACTAGAGAGTTTTTCTTAATCTTTAAAGCTTGTATGGTTGACTGGGCCAGAACCATGTCCGAGTTGAGGAGCATCCTGGATGGCTTTCGTGATAAAGGCCTTGGCCTTATCGACCGCCTGGTAAAGGCTTCTGCCCTTGGCTAGTTCAGCTGTAATCACAGCAGCAAAAGTACATCCAGTACCATGGGTGTGACAGGTTTGAATTCTTGGACTTTCCCAGACAAATTGCTCCTCCTTGGTAAAGAGGAAATCCTTGGCACCACCTTCCAGATGGCCACCTTTGATAACAACGGACTGAGGACCAAATTCTTTTAAAATCAGGCGACCGGCACGCTGCATATCTTCTGGATCATGGATTGAAAAACCAACAATCTCTTCTGCCTCAGGAAGATTGGGCGTGATAATGGTTGCAAAGGGAAGCAGATTTGTTTTTAGGTAGTCTCTGGCACTAGAATCAATCAGGGTGTCCCCACTCGTAGCGACCATAACAGGATCCAGCACATAGGGACAGTCAAGCTTTTTAAGATAGGGTTGGATGATCTCCATGATCTCAGTAGTTGCCAACATCCCTGTTTTTACAGCCTGAGGCTTGATATCCGAAAAGACACTCTCCAATTGAGCTTCCAGCATTTGGTTGGAGACGTGCTCGATTAATTGAACGCCTCTGGTATTTTGAGCGACAAGACTGGTCACAACGGCCATTCCATAGACATCTCTAGCTTGGAACGACTTTAAGTCAGCCATAATGCCAGCACCGCCACTAGGGTCAGTTCCTGCAATGGTTAGAGCAACGGGTAAATAAGTCATCTAAAACCTCCCAACCAACTGAAGTTTGTATGCTTAAGAACAAGCTAGTCTGTTTCAGGAAAGCAATAGAAGACAAGTAGTCCTCATTATCATTTCCACTTCCATCAGCTAGCATTACCTAGATTGAGTCAAAGGGATCTAACAGTTGTTAATCTCAGCTTTACGCACCCCTAGTGGTTGTTTTCTTTTTTCTTCAGTATAGCATATTTTTATAGTTTATATAGTAAAATTTGACTGCAAATCTCTCGTTACATGATTAGAATTCTATTTTTCGAAAAAATAATAAAAATTATAGTTGACAAATGTAGATTTTCGGAGTATACTAATAACTGTAATCGACAAATGTAGATTTAGGAGGTGTGATTATGCAGATTTCAGATGCAGAATGGCAGGTCATGAAGATTATTTGGATGCAAGGAGAGCAGACCAGTACGGATTTGATCAGGGTTCTGGCGGAGCGGTTCGACTGGTCCAAGTCAACCATTCAAACTCTTTTGGCTCGTTTGGTTGAGAAAGAGTGTCTGACAAGGAAAAAAGAAGGCAAGTTCTTTGTCTATTCAGCCCTTTTAACTCTGGACCAAAGCCGAGACTTGCTTGTCCAAGATATCAAAGACAAGGTTTGTTCTCGTAGGATTAAGAACTTGTTGGCTGACTTGATTGTGGAATGTGATTTTACTCAGGCTGACTTGGAAGATTTGGAAGCTGTGATTTCTAAGAAGAAATCAAGCGCTGTAACAGAAGTAAGATGTAATTGTATGTAAAGGAGACGCTATGTTAAATCTATTTGTATCTATTGTTGTTTTAGGAATGATTGCTTTTATCCTCTTTTGGTTTTTCAAAAAACCGCAAGAAGATGCTAAGAGAGCTCAGCAAAAGAATGGCTATCAAGAAATTCGAGTGGAGGTCATGGGAGGATATACTCCAGAAACCATTATCCTCAAAAAATCGCAACCTGCTCGCATTATTTTTGATCGAAAAGACCCTTCACCCTGCCTAGATCAGATTGTTTTCCCAGATTTTGGAGTGCATGCGGACTTGCCTATGGGTGAAGAGTATGTAGTGGAAATCACACCTGAACAGGCTGGAGAGTATGGTTTCTCTTGTGGCATGAATATGATGCACGGTAAGATGATTGTAGAATAGGAGAATGATATGACTGAAATTGTAAAAGCAAGTCTTGAAAATGGTGTTCAAAAAATCCGTATCACGGCAGACAAAGGCTACCATCCAGCCCACATCCAACTGCAAAAAGGGATTCCTGCTGAGATTACTTTTCACCGTGTGACACCTTCAAACTGTTATAAAGAAGTTCTCTTCGAAGAAGAAGGGATTCTAGAACCAATCGCTCAAGATGAGGAAAAAATTATTCGCTTTACGCCTCAAGACTTGGGTGAGCACGAGTTTTCTTGTGGCATGAAGATGCAAAAGGGAACCTACACCGTAGTTGAGAAGGCTCGAAAATCTCTATCCCTCCTACAGCGTTTTTGGATTACCAGTATCTTTACTGTGCCTCTTGTGATTCTCATGATTGGGATGTCGACAGGAGGAATTAGTCACCAAGTCATGCGTTGGGGCACCTTTTTAGCCACAACACCCATCATGCTAGTAGCAGGTGGTCCTTATATCCAGAGTGCTTGGGCCAGCTTTAAAAAGCACAATGCCAACATGGATAGCTTGGTTGCTCTGGGAACCCTAGTGGCCTATTTCTATAGCTTAGTTGCCCTCTTTACTGGCCTCCCCGTTTACTTTGAAAGTGCTGCATTTATCTTCTTCTTCGTTCTTTTGGGAGCAGTTTTTGAGGAAAAAATGCGAAAAAATACTTCGCAGGCAGTCGAAAAATTATTAGACCTACAAGCAAAAACAGCAGAGGTTTTGCGTGATGATGTTTATGTTCAAATACCTCTAGAACAAGTCAAAGTTGGGGATCTCATTCGCGTTCGACCAGGTGAAAAAATTGCCGTTGATGGGACTGTAATAGAAGGAGAAACTAGTATTGATGAATCAATGGTAACTGGGGAAAGTATTCCAGTCGATAAATCAGTTGGAGATGCTGTCATTGGTTCAACCATCAATAATAGTGGTACGATCATTTTTAGAGCTGAAAAAGTAGGTTCTGAAACCATGTTGGCTCAGATTGTAGACTTTGTGAAGAAAGCTCAAACCAGTCGTGCTCCTATTCAAGATTTGACAGACAAGATTTCTGGAATTTTCGTACCAGCAGTTGTCATTTTAGGACTCCTTACTTTTTGGATCTGGTTTGTTTTTCTTGGTGAAAGTTTTGTAACGTCGCTTCTCTATGGTGTTGCAGTCTTGATTATCGCCTGCCCTTGTGCTCTTGGACTTGCGACACCAACAGCACTCATGGTTGGAACAGGACGAAGTGCCAAGATGGGGATTCTTCTCAAAAATGGTACAGTTCTACAGGAAATCCAAAAAGTTCAAACGGTTGTTTTTGATAAGACAGGAACCTTGACCGAAGGGAAGCCAGTAGTGACAGATGTTATCGGAGATGAAGGAGAAGTGCTAAGTTTGGCTGCTTCACTGGAAGATGTATCTCAACACCCGCTAGCTCAAGCTATTGTTAATCGTGCATCTGAACTAGGAATTAGCCTTTACCCAGTGGAAAACTTCCAAGCCTTGCATGGAAAAGGTGTGACTGGGATTATTAATGGTAAGCAAGTCTTGCTGGGGAATGCTAAGCTCTTAGCTGACCTTGCTATTCCACATGATTATCAAGAACGATTTGATTTGCTTGAGAAAGAAGCAAAAACAGTTGTCTTCCTATCCGTGGATGGTCAGTTAAAAGGCTTAATTGCCTTGCAGGATGTCCCTAAGGAAAATGCCAAAGAAGCTATTGCTAAATTGAAAAAACGTGGTCTTAGAACGGTCATGCTTACTGGAGATAATGCTGGAGTAGCCCATGCGATTGCAGAACAAATTGGTATCGAAGAAGTAATCGCAAATGTCTTGCCAGAGGAAAAGGCACATGAAATTCACAAGCTTCAAAAGAATGGGAAATTGGCCTTTGTTGGAGATGGTATCAATGATGCGCCGGCCCTCAGTGTAGCGGATGTCGGAATTGCCATGGGCTCTGGGACAGATATTGCCATTGAATCAGCAGATCTTGTCCTTACAACCAACAATTTACTAGGATTGGCACGTGCTTTTGATATGAGTAAGAAGACCTTTAATCGTATTCTACTCAATCTTTTCTGGGCTTCTATCTATAACCTCATTGGTATTCCGATTGCAGCAGGAGTCTTTTCAGGTATTGGTTTGGTGCTCAACCCAGAACTTGCAGGATTGGCCATGGCCTTTAGTTCAGTCTCTGTTCTGATCAGCTCTCTCATGCTTAATTTTACTAAAGTCGATTAAAAAGGCGGTCTTAACCGCTTTTTTGCTATTCTAACACAGATTTTAAAAACGCTTCCAATCTGTACTGTAATAGAGAATAAAAACTTCTGAGCACATTCTTAGGAGACCAAAAACAAATGTGGTAAAGTAGTAGAGTAAAAATTTGCTGAAACGTTTCCAATTAGTATATGAAAACGGATTTATCAAGTTTTAAAAATATTTGAAGGAGAGTTATCATTATGACTCAAGGGAAAATTACTGCATCTGCAGCAATGCTCAACGTATTGAAAACATGGGGCGTAGACACAATCTACGGTATCCCATCAGGAACACTCAGCTCATTGATGGATGCTTTGGCTGAAGACAAAGATATCCGCTTCTTGCAAGTTCGCCACGAAGAAACAGGTGCTCTTGCAGCGGTTATGCAAGCTAAATTCGGCGGCTCAATCGGGGTTGCAGTTGGTTCAGGTGGTCCAGGTGCGACTCACTTGATTAACGGTGTTTACGATGCAGCTATGGATAACACTCCATTCCTTGCTATCCTTGGATCACGTCCAGTTAACGAACTCAACATGGATGCTTTCCAAGAATTGAACCAAAACCCAATGTACAACGGTATCGCTGTCTACAACAAACGTGTCGCTTACGCTGAGCAATTGCCAAAAGTAATTGACGAAGCTTGCCGTGCTGCAGTTTCTAAAAAAGGTCCAGCTGTTGTTGAAATCCCAGTAAACTTCGGTTTCCAAGAAATCGACGAAAACTCATACTACGGTTCAGGTTCATACGAACGTTCATTCATCGCTCCTGCCTTGAACGAAGTTGAAATTGACAAAGCAGTTGAAATCTTGAACAATGCTGAACGCCCAGTTATCTACGCTGGTTACGGTGGTGTTAAAGCTGGTGAAGTGATTACTGAATTGTCACGTAAAATCAAAGCACCAATCATCACAACTGGTAAAAACTTTGAAGCTTTCGAATGGAACTATGAAGGTTTGACAGGTTCTGCTTACCGTGTTGGTTGGAAACCAGCCA
>CAUSQY010000049.1:0-9783 GCA_963533645.1 uncultured Streptococcus sp.
GTTTCTCTGCTACATTAGCATCCATTTCTTGGACCTTCATATTACCAGTCGTGATGGTACCTGTCTTATCAAAACAAAGAACATCTACTCGCGCCAAGGTCTCCACACAGTATAGCTCCTGCACCAGAACCTTCTTTTTAGCCAGCTTCATGGCCGCTACTGCTAGAGAAACGCTGACTAAGAGAATCAAACCCTCTGGAATCATGCCGACCAAGGCGCCTGAACTTCCCAAGACAATTTCAACATAAGATCGTCCTAGACTAAAACCTCTGACATAGAGCAGAATGGCAACTGGCACCAGCAGGATAGAGACGATTTTTAAAATCTTATCCATATAATCGCGCAGTTGAGAAGGGTATTTTTTGAATTCCTTGCTGGATTTTGCAAGTTTGTTGATATAACTATCGGGACCCACAGCTGTCGCCATGACCAGACAAGTACCGCTGACAACATTGCTTCCGCTCATCAGCTTGTCACCAACTGTTTTAAAGACCGAATCACTCTCACCCGTCAGCAAGGACTCATCCACCTCAACATTCCCTTCAAGCACTTCTGCATCTACGGGTACCTGATCACCCAGATTGAGATGCAAGTACTCGCCTAGAACGATGTCCTCTGGATCAATCTCAATCGTTTGACCATCTCGATTGACTTTGTACTTACTTTTACCAAGCAAACTTAGCTTTTCCAAAGCATTTTTTGAACGCACTTCTTGGAAAATCCCAATGGCTGTATTGATAGCAATCACACCTAAAAAGAGCATATTCTCAAATCGCATGGTTGTGGCTACCAGAACTGCCAGAGCCAAGTTCATGGCATTAAAGAAGGTAAAGATATTTGAAACGATGATTTCCTTGGTTGTTTTATAGGGTTTAATATCGCTGATATTTCGTTGACGAACCTTGATGTCTTGGCTGCTTAAATACTTCATTTCTACTCCGATATCCTTTTGTACTACTATAATAACACATATCTTTTTCTCTGTCACTTAAAGACTCAAAATAAGAAGAACTCCCTTGGCAAGCATTATCTATCACTACTTTAAGAAGCACTTAAAAACAAAAGAGGCTAGGATTCCCCTAACCTTTTTTCTTTATGCTTTATTCTGCCAAGGCACCCATTGGATCCCATGGTGCTAACACGATTGGTTCTGCTTCATAGGCAGCTTGTTCCTCTGCTGTCAACAATTCCTTACGGACAACGATTTGGTAAGTGTATTCGTCCATCCAAGCATCTGAAGCAACGAAGTAACCATCTGTACCGACCTTGTCTCCCCATGAGTTTTCAACCTTCCACTTGGTCGACTTACCATTTTCGTCCAAGTCCACGCCTGTCAAGACCATGGCGTGGGTCATCAAGCTTTCGCTGTAGTCCAAGCGTCCAGCCTTGTCTTGAGTCAGTTGGATATCCATGCTTGATTCGAAGTCATAAACATCTGTCGCAAGGATTCCTGCTTTGCGGTTGCTGAGCTGGCCGACATCTGAACCAAACCAAACAGTCTCTCCTGTCTGCATTTGAGCAATCGCCAATTCTTTCAAGCGCTCCATTGGAACGTTGATATAGCGAACTGCACGGCTACCAACCACATTTCCTAACATCTCAACTGTGTAAGATTTGCCATAAGGCTTGTCAGCAGTTGGGGCGTTGATAACAGAAACATAATCTTCTAAAGGCAGATTGACATATTTCTTGTAAAACTCTTGTGGAGTAATCCCCTTTTCACTTTGGTAGTTATCATCCTTGTCACGATAAGCAAAGTCAAATTTACGTGGTGGAAGTCCTAGTGACATGGCAAGGAAGTTAAAGATTTCCTGCAAGAGTTCTTCTTTCTTGGCCTGAACAGTCGCTTGGTCTGCACCAGAAGTGATCAAGTCACGCAAGATTTGAGCATCCTGACGAAGCAATTTGTTGAGGATGGCATTTAGCTCGCGGCTATTGCTAGATGAGATAGACTCAGGGTAAACAGACTTGGGCACGACACCGTATTTCTCAAAGAGGGACACTACCATATCCCACTGACCGCCGTCTTGTTGGGGTGTTTGGAGCAGGAAGCTAACCTTGCGGCTCGTCAATTCTTGGTCTGCAGTCGCAATGACTTGTTCCAAGAACCAGTTTGATTTTTCATATTTGTCCCAGAAGAAGGTGTGAGCCTGTGACAACTCAAAGTTTTCCAGTTTGTATTGAGAAATGAGTTTATGACGGAAGGTGTTGAGGGCTGCGAACATCCAGCAACGACCAGATGCTTTCTGGTTAGTCACCTTGTCCTTGGTCAAATCAAGCGAGAAAACAGGTGTGTTGTCAACATGGCTTTGACGACGTTCTAGGGCTGCAAAAATTCCGTTGTGGCTTGCAGCATTTTCGATAGCTTGGTATTTTACATTTGCTTCATAGTTAGCAAATAATTGATCCGTAAATGATTCTTGAATTGCGTTCATAGATTCCTCCTTTTATTCTACTGTCTATTATAACTCTTTTCACAAAGGAAGCAACTGAAAAACGAAAAAGGTAAGGACATTCTCCTCACCTTTTCTAACATAATCCAAACTAAGCAATACTAGCAAGGAGCTCCTCTAACTCCTCCTTGGTCAAGCGACGCCATTCTCCTCGTTCTAAGTTCTCATCCAAGACTAAAGTTCCCATAGTCAAACGTTGTAGGTCCACCACTTCCTTGCCACAGTAGGCCACCATACGCTTGACCTGATGGAACTTCCCTTCAGCAATGGTCACACGAACCAGACTTTGATTCTTTACTGAATCTAACGACACAATCTCCAGCTTAGCTGGCTGGCAGGTAAAGTCCTTGAGCGGAATGCCCTTGGCAAATGTCTCCACATCTTCTTGGGTCATAATACCTTTGACTTGAGCCAGATAGGTTTTATCCACATGACGTTTTGGTGAAAGAAGAGCATGGGCAAGCTGACCATCATTAGTCAAAAGCAAAAGACCATGGGTATCAATATCTAAACGACCGACAGGAAAAACTTCCTTGGCGCGAGCATAGTCATCTAACAACTCTAAAACTGTTCTATGCTTAGGATCCTCAGTTGCTGAAATGACTCCTTGGGGCTTGTTCATCATATAGTAGACAAACTCCTCGTACTCCAGCACTTGGCCATCAAAGCGAATCTCATCTCTTGCTTCATTAATCTGCAGTTTAGCTGACTTTTCTTTTTTACCATTTACTGTCACGCGTCCAGCCTTGAGCAAGTTTTTGACTTCTGTCCGACTCCCCACAGCACAGGCAACTAAAAATTTATCTAATCTCATAGAACTATTATATCATACTCAAAAGGAGGCTGGTACAATGACCAACCTCCTTTTCGTTTCATACTCTTCAAAAATCTCTTCAAACCGCGTCAACGTCGCCTTGCCGTATAGATGTTACTGACTTCGTCAGTTCTATCTACAACCGCAAAGCAGTGCTTTGAGCAGCCTGCGGCTAGTTTCCTAGTTTACTCTTTGATTTTCATTGAGTATCAGATTTAAGAAATTAACTTCCTCGTCTCCAGAAAATAGCTAAGACAACCATAGCACCTAAAACAGCTGGAACAATAGCTATCCCCGCTAGGTTTGGACCCCAAGTCCCAAAGAGCAGGTGCCCCAAAGAAGCACCAATCCAGCCGAGAAACATTTTCCCAAAGCATCCCATGCTTTCTCCGCGATTGGTTAAAGCACCTGCCAAGAGTCCCACTAGGAGACCAACAAACATACTTCCAAGCATAGCTTCTCCTTAAATTGCCCAATCTCCATTGCGGAAGAGTGGTACGCGTGTTCCATCCTCACGGATACCATCGATATCCATTTGATTCGAACCAATCATAAAGTCCACGTGAACATCTGAACGGTTAAGCCCTGCATCTTCAAGCTCCTCTTCGCTCATCTCCGCTCCACCAACAACGCTGGTCGCATAGGCTGCACCGATAGCCAAGTGGTTTGAAGCATTCTCATCGAAAAGGGTGTTAAAGAAGGTAATGCCTGACTGAGAAATTGGACTTGGATCTGGTACCAAGGCACATTCACCCAAGGCACGCGCACCCGCATTTTCAAAGACAAGGTCCTTCATGACCTGATCACCCTTTTCAGCAGTAATGTCTACGATTTGACCATCCTTGAAGGTTACTTTAATCCCTTCGATGATATTTCCGTTGTAGCTAAGTGGTTTTGTAGAGGTTACATAGCCATCTGCACGACGGAAGTCAGGCGCTGTAAAGACTTCTTCTGTTGGCATATTTGGCAAGAATCCTTCGCCCTGTGCATTGATAGCACCAGCTGATTCCCAAACGTGATTCTTAGGCAAGCCAAGTGTCAGATCGGTTCCTGGCGCTGTGTAGTGAAGGGCTGAAAATTGCTCTTTATTAAGCATTTCTGCCTTACTCTTAAGAATGGCTGCATGTTCTTCCCAAGCCTTAACTGGATCTTCTTCATAGACACGGCAAGTTTTGAAGATTTGATCCCAAAGAAGATCAACTGCTTCTTCATCGCTCGCAGCATTTGGAAAGACTTTCTTAGCCCATTCAAGTCCAGCAGCGGCTGCTACAGTCCAGCTAACCTTGTTGGATTGCGTTGCGATACGCATTGGCTTCATGGCAAGTCCCATAGCTTTGGCAGAAGCTGAAAGCTTGTCAGCGTCCACACCGTTCAAGGCACCTGGATCAGAAGAACGAACCCCAAGACGGCTAGCCTTATTCTTCAAGAGATAGTTCATCTCAGCAATCTTGTATTCTGGCACATTGTCCAGACGCTCTATCGGCGCGTGGAGGAATTTCTCACGGTTGATGATATCATCGGTCCACTGAACGATAACCTCATGCGCACCCAAGGCATAGGCTTCTTTCACGATCAAATGTGCCAACTCACGTTGCTCCACATCAATAGAAAGAGCCAAAGTGTGACCAGGTTGCACGTTAATTCCATTCGCAACCAACAATTTTGCATATTTTTCTAGATTTTCTTTAAAATTTGGTAAAACCATTCTATTCTTCCTTTTCTTTTGTTATTTCTCTTTAAACAAGGACAGCAGGCTAACTGCTGCAACAGTACCACAAATCAAAGCGGTCATTTTCAAAATCGTATCGGGGTCAAGATCCAGCTGATAATCAAACACCTTTTGCGCTGGCTTATCCTGAGCGGAAATGGTAAGTTTCATAAAAACCTCTTTCTATATTTTAGAAAAACTCATCAAACAAACTCAACTGGTTATCCTCTGGCATATTACCAAGAATCCCCATTTCATCCATCTTTTCAACCAAGGTTGATGAAAGTCCACCACGCTTGCGCAGTTCTGTCTTAGAGAGGAACTCACCCTCTTCACGCGCACGCACCAACTGCTTAGCAACGTTCTCTCCCAGACCATCCATTGCTACAAATGGTGGGATAAGAGTATCTCCGTCGATGATGAATTCAGTCGCATCACTACGATAGAGGTCCAACTTGCCAAACTTAAAGCCACGTTCCCACATTTCATTGACAATCTCAAGAGTGGTATAGAGGTCAATTTCCACATTAGAGGCTTCATTATTCTTCCGTTTTTCAGCGATTTCTTCCATTCTACGTTTGATGGCATCCAAGCCCGCACCCATGGTCTTGATATCAAAGGCCTTGGCACGGATTGAGAAGTAAGCACAGTAATAATAAATGGGATGATGAACCTTGAAGTAGGCCACACGCAAGGCCATCATAACGTAGGCTGCCGCATGGGCTTTAGGGAACATGTACTTGATTTTCCCACAGGACTCGATATACCACTCTGGCACCTTATTAGCCTTCATAGCTTCGATATAGCCATTTCGTTCCTCTTCGGAAATCTTCAGCCACAATCCCTTACGTACCCGTTCCATGATGGTAAAGGCCATCTTAGGTTCGAGACCAGCATGCATGAGGTAAACCATGATGTCGTCCCGACAACCGATAACAGTTGATAGGTCCGCAATTCCTTGCTTGATCAAATCCTGGGCATTTCCCAACCAGACATCAGTACCGTGGGACAATCCAGACAACTGCAGCAACTCCGCAAAAGTCGTTGGATGCGTCTCATCTACCATCCCACGTACAAAGTTGGTTCCAAATTCTGGAATCCCCAGCATACCCGTCGGCGTCCCGATTTGCTCCGGCGTCACGCCAAGCACATCCGTCCCAGAAAAGAGGGCCATCACGCCTTCATCATCCATAGGAATTTCATTAGGGTCAATCCCAGACAAATCCTGCAATTTCCGAATCATGGTCGGATCATCATGACCCAGCACATCGAGTTTGAGGACGTTCTCATCGATATCGTGGAAGTTAAAGTGAGTGGTCTGCCATTCAGCCGTCACGTCATCCGCTGGATACTGGACAGGCGTAAAGTCGTAGACATCCATGTAGTTAGGAATAACAACGATTCCCCCTGGGTGTTGTCCCGTTGTCCGCTTGACACCAGCTGCACCTTGAGCAAGGCGTTCCACCTCTGCATCACGATAAAACTTCCCGTAGTCTCTCTCGTAGCCCTTTACAAATCCATAGGCAGTCTTAGCAGCTACCGTACCAACCGTTCCTGCACGGAAGGCATATTCTTCACCAAAGATATCACGCACATCCAAGTGGGCGCTAGGCTGGTCTTCTCCCGAGAAGTTCAAGTCAATATCGGGAACCTTATCTCCATCAAAACCAAGGAAGGTCTCGAACGGAATATCCTGCCCATTTTTGCTGAGTTTGTGACCACAGTTTGGACAATCCTTATTGGGCATATCAAACCCTGAACCGTAAGAACCATCGGTGATAAACTCGCTATACTGACACTGACCACAAACATAATGAGGAGAGAGAGGGTTAACCTCCGTAATCCCAATCATGGTCGCAACAAAACTAGAACCGACAGATCCACGAGAACCAACCAAGTAACCCCGTTCATTGGAACGTTGCACTAACATCTGGGAAGCCAGATAAATCACGGCAAATCCATTCCCCAGAATGGAAGTTAATTCTTTTTCAATCCGTAAATCAACGATATCTGGCAGCGGATTTCCATAAATCTCAAAAGCTTTCTTGTAGGTCAGCTCGGCGACCGTTTCTTCCGCCTTGTCAATGAAAGGTGTGTACAAGTCACCCTTAACAACCTCAACAGGTTCAAAGATATCTGCCAAGGCATTGGTGTTTTCAATAACTAGTTTGCGTGCTAGTTCCTCGCCCAAGAAGGCAAATTCATCCAGCATCTCATTTGTCGTTCGAAAATGAGCCTTCGGAAGAGGAGCTGGTTGGGCATGTTCGCCATGACCAATGGTTCGGTTAATCATAGCCCCCTGACCCAAACTACGGACAATAATTTCACGGTAAATCTCTTCTTCCGGTTCGATATAGTGGACATTTCCCGTAGCTAGAACAGGCTTGCCAAGACGGTCCCCAACCTCTATCAAACTCTTGATAATAGTCTGGAGTTCCTCCATATCCTTGACCTGCTCCTTGGCAATCAAGGGAGCATAGATAGCCGGTGGCATAACCTCGATAAAGTCATAATACTTGGCCACCTCAACCGCCGCATCCACACCTTGGGAAACAACTGCGTCAAAAACTTCACCCTCTGAACAGGCTGACCCTAAAATCAAACCTTCCCGATGGGCATCTAGAACTGTTCTCGGTATCCGTGGTACTCCTTCAAAGTACTTGGTATTGGACAGAGAAACCAGTTTAAAGATATTTTTTAGACCTACCTGATTCTTGACATAAATGGTCGCATGTTTAATCCGAGCTTTTTTATAAGAATCTGGACTGATTAGATCAATATTGAGTCTAGCCAGATCGGTCACACCATGTTTTTCTGCTACCTCTTTGATAAAGATGAAAAGCAGACGACCAGTAGCTTCCGCATCGTAATTAGCCATGTGGTGGTGTTCAAGTGCTACACCAAAACGCTTGGTCAAAGGTCCCAAACCATGACGTTTATACTCAGGATAGAGGTTTCTAGCAAACTCCAGCGTATCAATAACTGGCTGACTAATCTTAGGCAGACCATGACGCTCATAGTTGGCATTCATAAAGCCAACGTCAAAGGTAGCATTGTGAGCAACTAAGACTGTATCCTTGCAAAATTCTTGGAATTCTTGCAAAACTTGTTCCAGTGGTTTAGCATTTTTGACATGATCATCTGTAATTCCTGTCAACTCAGTAGTAAAGGCTGATAATGGATACCCGGGATTGATAAATTCATCAAATTCGGCAATAACATTCCCCTTGTACATCTTAGAGGCCGCAACCTGAATCAAATCATTATAGATAGCTGAAAGTCCTGTCGTTTCCACGTCAAAGACCACATAGGTAGCTTCTGACAAGTCCATCTCCACTTCGTTGTAAACGATAGGAACACGG
This sequence comes from uncultured Streptococcus sp., assembly GCA_963533645.1. GTDB lineage: Bacteria > Bacillota > Bacilli > Lactobacillales > Streptococcaceae > Streptococcus. The sequence goes on from CAUSQY010000049.1 coordinate 8,338, forward strand.
TCCTCCACAATATTGGCTTCCATTCCATAGATCAGCTGGATTCCAGCTTTCTTGGCCGCCTTATAGCCGTGTGGGAAAGATTGAACATTTCCATGGTCCGTAATGGCAACCGCCTTGTGTCCCCACTTAGCAGCTGTCTCAACGATCTCCTCTACCTCTGGTAGAGCATCCATAGTCGACATATTTGTATGAGCATGAAACTCAACCCGACGCTCACCTTCTGGCATCAAATCCTTCCGCTCATAGTGAACAACTTCCTGCACATCCTGCACGTTCATGGTCAAATCACGCGTAAAGTTATTCATCTCTACATTCCCACGAACACGGAGCCAAGAATTCTTCTTGATGAGGTCAAATTTCTGAGCCTCTTCTTCATTCTTAACCCATTTTTGCATAGAGAAACTCGAACTATAGTCCGTCATCTTAAAGTTAATCAAGACACGCCCTGTTCTGGTCACTTTATGCTCGACATCAAAGACTACCCCTTCAAAGACCAAACGATTTTCCTCAGTCGTCACGTCGATCATCTGGGTAACTTCAGCCTTATCTAGTTTAGGCTTGGCCGCAGCCTTTTTAGCCTGAAAATCAAAGGCTGGCTTCTCTTCTACTGGAGGAGGAGCCATTTGTTCCAGTTGCTCCATAGCCCGGAGCGCTTCCTCATTAGCAGCTTGAACAATCTGTTCATTCTCCGTATGGAAGGCTTTCTCCTGCTCTTGTGTAAGAGCATCATTCTTTTCTATTTGGCATACAAAAGCTGGAAAACCAAACTTTTCGAGTTGCTTTGCCAAATTAGGAAGATGATTCTTCTTAAAGTGCTCCTTATCAATCGCCTCTGAACCTTCAATAATGAGTTGATTTCCTTCCGCACGAACGTTTAAATTCTGGTAAAGAGATTTAAACCCCTGACTTGCACATGGACCTTCAGAAAAAGACTCTCTATAGTAGGCCTGCAAGAGTTCATTAGAGAATTCTTGAGAAAGAGCCTTGATTTCGAAAACAGCTCGGTTTCCTGTCTTAGAAAATTCTTCACCAAGCCCTTTCTTTAACTCTAAAAAGATTTCAATCGGTAAAATATTAGAAAATACAAAATGAAATTCCCAAATCTTACTAATTTTATGAACCACAACACGCTCAATTCTAGCATCAACAAGAGCAGGATCCCGTCTCAATTGATCAGAGATTCCTAGTTGATTCATTAAAATTTCAAACTTACTCGACATTCATTTTCCTCACATTATTCTCTTACTATTTTACCATAATTAAAGAAAATATATGACTAGTACCATTCCTTAAGCACTGCTAGTTTACACAAATTTGTTCCGTAAACAAAAAAAGAAGACTCTCAGAATATCCTTAGTAAATAAAAAAAGATACCCTTAAGTATCCTCGTAATCAATCGGGAAGACAGGATTCGAACCTGCGACACCTTGGTCCCAAACCAAGTAC
>CAUSQY010000050.1:0-9657 GCA_963533645.1 uncultured Streptococcus sp.
CTCAACAGCCCTATGTCTTTAACGGAACGATTTTGGAGAATCTTCTTTTGGGAGCCAAGGAGGGGACGACTCAAGAGGATATCTTACGGGCAGTCGAATTGGCAGAGATTCGGGAGGATATCGAGCGCATGCCACTGAATTATCAGACAGAATTAACTTCGGATGGGGCTGGAATTTCTGGTGGGCAACGACAACGAATCGCTCTGGCGCGTGCTCTTTTGACGGATGCCCCTGTCTTGATCTTGGACGAGGCGACTAGCAGTCTGGATATCTTGACGGAAAAGCGGATTGTGGATAATCTCATGGTTTTAGACAAGACCTTGATTTTCATTGCTCACCGTTTGACCATTGCTGAGCGGACAGAAAAGGTTGTTGTCTTGGATCAGGGCAAGATTGTTGAAGAAGGTACCCATGCAGACTTGCTTGCACAGGATGGCTTTTATGCCCATTTGGTGAATAGCTAGAAAGAGGAGAAGATGAAACCAGAATTTTTAGAAAGTGCGGAGTTTTATAATCGTCGTTATCATAATTTTTCCAGTCGGGTGATTTTACCTATGTCACTTCTGTTCATGTTTTTACTGGGATTTGCAGTTTTTGCAGAGAAGGAGATTAGTTTATCTACCAGAGCGACTGTCGAACCTAGTCGGATCATTGCCAACATCCAGTCGACTAGCAATCAACTCATTGTGGGCAACTATCTGGAAGAAAACAAGTTGGTCAAGCAAGGAGATCTGCTCGTTCAGTACCAGCAAGGGGCGGAGGCTGTCCAGGTAGAGGCATATGCCAGTCAATTGGAGATGCTAAAGGATCAAAAAAAGCAGTTGGGGTATTTGCAATCCAGTTTGAAAGAGGGGAGTGATCAATTCCCAGAGGCGGATAAGTTTGGTTACCAGGAGATGTTTCGAGATTATCTCAGCCAAGCTAGTAGTCTTAGGAGTAATGTTTCTCAACAAAATGCCAGCATCTCTTCTCAAAATGCGGCAGCAAGTCAGAGCCAGGCCGAGATTGGCAATCTTATCAGTCAAACAGAGGATAAAATCCGAGACTACAAAACAGCTAAGTCAGCGATTGAAAAGGGAGATCAACTGGATAGTCAGAATCCAGCCTACTCTTTTTATCAGACCTATAAAAATCAAGGTGAAGAAGATCCGCAAGCTAAATCGCAAGTTATTGCACAGGTGGATGCACAAATTGCCCAGCTAGAGTCTAGTTTAGCTACCTATCGTGTACAATATGCGGGTTCTGGAGCTCAACAAGCCTACGCAACGGGACTAGATAGTCAACTGGAATCACTCAAATCTCAGCACTTAGTTAAAGTCGGTCAGGAATTAACTCTTCTAGATCAGAAAATTTTGGAGGCGGAATCAGGTAAGAAGGTTCAAGGAGGTATCCTAGATAAAGGTAAGATTACAGCAAGTGAGGATGGGGTGCTTTACCTTAATCCTGAGACCAGTGAATCTACGATGGTTGCAGAAGGAACCTTGCTAGCCCAACTCTATCCATCCTTGGAAAAAGAAGGAAAAACCAAACTCACAGCCTATCTTAGTTCAAAAGATGTTGCTAGAGTCAAGATTGGGGACTCTGTCCGTTATACTACGACTAATGATGCGAAGAATCAAATTTTCCTGGATTCTACGATTACAAGTATTGATGCGACAGCTACCAAGACTGAACAAGGAAATTTCTTTAAAATTGAGGCGGAGACTAATTTAACTTCGGAGCAGGCTGCAACACTTCGTTATGGTTTAGAAGGTCGCCTGCAGATGATTACAGGAAAGAAAAGCTATCTCCGATATTTTTGGGATCAATTTTTAAATAAAGGGTAATATTCGTGTTTTTCAGAGGATAAATGATTTTAAAACTGTAAGAAGAGCCCATCTTGCAGTTTTTTCTTTACGCTTAAACTAGAAAAACGTTATTTATTCGTAAAAACCTTGAATTTTTCATGCTTTTGTGGTAGAATGTGCTCAAGTAAAACGAAAGGCGAACTTTAAAATGTCAAAACAACTGATCTATTCGGGAAAAGCCAAGGATATCTATACAACTGAGGATGAAAATCTCATTATTTCAACTTACAAGGACCAGGCAACTGCCTTCAACGGTGTCAAGAAGGAGCAGATTGCAGGCAAGGGAGTGTTAAATAATCAGATTTCATCTTTTATTTTTGAGAAATTAAATGCGGCTGGTGTGGCGACTCACTTTGTGGAGAAACTTTCAGACACAGAACAACTCAATAAAAAGGTTGAGATTATTCCTTTGGAAGTCGTGCTTCGCAACTACACGGCTGGTTCCTTTTCAAAACGTTTTGGCGTAGAAGAAGGTATCGCATTTGAGACTCCGATTGTCGAATTTTACTATAAAAATGATGATTTGGATGATCCCTTTATCAATGATGAGCATGTGAAATTTCTACAGATTGCGGATGACCAGCAGATTGCTTACTTGAAGGAAGAAACCCGTCGTATCAATGAGCTCTTGAAAGCTTGGTTTGCTGAGATTGATCTTAAATTGATTGACTTTAAGCTAGAGTTTGGTTTTGACAAGGATGGCAAGATTATCTTGGCAGACGAGTTTTCACCAGATAACTGCCGTTTGTGGGATGCGGATGGCAACCACATGGACAAGGATGTTTTCCGTAGAGGATTGGGAGAACTAACTGATGTTTACGAGATTGTCTGGGAAAAGTTGCAGGAATTGAAATAACAACCTAAAGGCTGTTTGGGAACATTGCAAGAGCTGAAATAAAGGAATAAGAATTGATGGATAAACGTATTTTTGTTGAGAAAAAGGCTGATTTTCAGGTTAAATCAGAGAGTTTGGTAAGGGAGCTCCAGCACAACTTGGGACTTTCAACTTTGAAAAGCATTCGCATCGTGCAAGTTTATGATGTCTTTGATTTGGCAGAGGACTTGTTTGCGCCTGCAGAGAAACATATCTTCTCTGAGCAGGTGACAGACCATGTCTTGGACGAATCGGCTGTGCAGGCTGATCTTGTCAATTATGCTTTCTTTGCCATTGAAAGCTTGCCGGGTCAGTTTGACCAGCGTGCAGCTTCTTCACAAGAAGCCTTGCTTTTGCTTGGTAGCTCAAGTGATGTAACGGTTAATACTGCTCAACTTTACTTGGTTAATAAAGATATTGATGCGACTGAGTTGGAAGCGGTCAAGAACTACCTGCTCAATCCAGTGGATTCTCGTTTCAAGGACATCACGACAGGAATTGCCAAGCAGGAATTTTCAGAGTCAGACAAGACTATTCCAAAATTGACTTTCTTTGAAAGCTACACAGCAGAAGACTTTGCCCGCTACAAGGCTGAGCAAGGGATGGCTATGGAAGTGGATGATTTGCTCTTTATCCAAGACTATTTCAAGTCAATCGGGCGTGTGCCGACTGAGACTGAGCTCAAGGTTTTGGACACTTATTGGTCTGACCACTGCCGTCACACGACTTTTGAGACAGAGTTGAAACAGATTGATTTCTCAGCTTCTAAATTCCAAAATCAATTACAAGCGACTTATGACAAGTATATTGCCATGCGTGAGGAGTTAGGTCGTTCTGAAAAACCACAAACCTTGATGGATATGGCGACTATTTTCGGTCGTTATGAGCGTGCCAATGGGCGTTTGGATGACATGGAAGTGTCTGACGAGATTAATGCCTGCTCGGTTGAAATCGAGGTGGATGTGAATGGAGTAAAAGAGCCATGGCTTCTCATGTTTAAAAATGAAACCCACAATCACCCAACAGAAATCGAACCATTTGGTGGAGCGGCTACTTGTATCGGTGGAGCCATTCGTGACCCGTTGTCAGGACGTTCCTACGTTTACCAAGCAATGCGTATCTCAGGTGCTGGAGACATTACAGCACCGATTTCGGAAACGCGTGCTGGTAAATTGCCACAACAAGTCATTTCTAAGACAGCAGCTCATGGCTATTCTTCATATGGTAATCAGATTGGGCTTGCGACGACTTACGTTCGTGAGTACTTCCACCCAGGATTTGTAGCTAAACGTATGGAGCTAGGTGCCGTTGTTGGTGCTGCTCCTAAGGGCAATGTAGTCCGTGAAAAACCAGAAGCTGGTGATGTCATTATCCTTCTCGGTGGGAAGACTGGACGTGATGGTGTCGGTGGTGCGACAGGTTCTTCTAAGGTTCAGACAGTTGAGTCTGTAGAGACTGCCGGTGCTGAGGTTCAAAAGGGAAATGCCATCGAAGAACGTAAGATTCAGCGCCTTTTCCGTAATGGCGATGTCACTCGTCTCATCAAGAAGTCCAACGACTTTGGAGCAGGTGGTGTCTGTGTGGCCATCGGTGAATTGGCAGACGGTCTTGAAATCGACCTCAACAAGGTTCCTCTTAAATACCAAGGCTTGAATGGTACCGAAATTGCCATCTCTGAATCACAAGAACGGATGGCAGTTGTGGTGCGTCCTGAAGACGTAGATGCTTTCGTTGCAGAATGTAACAAAGAAAATATTGATGCTGTTGTGGTTGCGACAGTGACTGAAAAACCAAATCTAGTCATGCACTGGAATGGTGAAACGATTGTCGACTTGGAACGCCGTTTCCTTGATACCAATGGTGTGCGTGTCGTTGTAGATGCCAAGGTTGTGGACAAGGATATCAAACTTCCAGAAGAGCGCAAGACAAGTGCTGAAAGACTTGAAGCGGATACTCTTGAGGTTCTATCTGACCTCAATCATGCCAGTCAAAAAGGCTTGCAGACTATCTTTGACTGCTCGGTCGGTCGTTCAACAGTCAATCACCCACTTGGTGGTCGCTACCAACTCACACCAACTGAGGCATCTGTGCAGAAATTGCCAGTTCAACACGGTGTGACTCACACTGCGTCAGTCATGGCGCAAGGATTTAACCCTTATGTGGCAGAATGGTCTCCATATCACGGTGCTGCCTATGCGGTTATCGAAGCAACTGCTCGTTTGGTTGCTACTGGTGCCAACTGGTCTAAGGCTCGATTCTCTTACCAAGAGTATTTTGAGCGGATGGACAAACAAGCTGAACGTTTCGGTCAGCCAGTAGCAGCTCTCCTAGGTTCTATCGAAGCTCAAATCCAGCTTGGCTTACCATCTATCGGTGGTAAGGATTCTATGTCTGGTACTTTCGAAGAATTGACAGTGCCGCCAACCTTGGTTGCCTTTGGGGTGACAACGGCAGATAGCCGTAAGGTCCTTTCTCCAGAATTTAAAGCTGCTGGTGAAAACATCTACTACATTCCAGGCCAAGCCTTGGCACAAGAGATTGATTTTGACTTGATTAAGTCTAACTTTGCTCAATTTGAAGCCATCCAAGCTGACCACAAAGTAACATCTGCATCAGCTGTCAAATACGGAGGTGTTCTTGAAAGCTTGGCTCTTGCTACTTTTGGGAACCATATTGGTGCAGAGGTGACCTTGCCTGAACTTGAAACAGCCTTGACAGCTCAATTAGGTGGATTTGTCTTCACCTCTCCTGAAGAGATTGCTGGAGTAGAGAAAATTGGACAAACAAAAGCAGACTTTACACTCCTTGTCAACGGTGTGAAGCTAGATGGACACAAGCTTGACAGTGCCTTCCAAGGAAGACTGGAAGAAGTTTACCCAACTGAATTTGCACAAGCCAAAGAATTGGCTGAAGTACCAGCTGTGGCATCAGATGCTGTGATTAAAGCCAAAGAAACTATTGAAAAACCAGTGGTTTACATCCCAGTATTCCCAGGTACTAACTCTGAGTACGATTCAGCCAAGGCCTTTGAAAAAGAAGGTGCTCAAGTTAACTTGGTACCATTTGTCACATTGAATGAAGAGGCCATTGTCAAGTCAGTTGAAACTATGGTTGACAATATTGGCAAGGCTAACATCCTCTTCTTTGCAGGTGGTTTCTCAGCTGCGGATGAACCGGATGGATCAGCTAAGTTTATTGTAAATATCCTTCTTAATGAAAAAGTGCGTGCAGCGATTGATAGCTTTATCGCTCGTGGTGGTTTGATTATTGGTATCTGTAATGGATTCCAAGCTCTTGTCAAATCAGGTCTTCTTCCATATGGGAACTTTGAGGATGCTACTAGTACTAGCCCAACCCTCTTCTACAATGATGCCAACCAACACGTGGCGAAGATGGTGGAAACTCGTATTGCCAATACTAACTCGCCATGGTTGGCTGGAGTGCAAGTGGGCGATATCCACGCCATTCCAGTATCGCACGGTGAAGGGAAGTTTGTCGTGACGGCTGAGGAATTTGCTGAGCTCCGTGACAATGGACAAATTTTCAGTCAATACGTTGACTTTGATGGCAAACCAAGCATGGATTCTAAGTACAATCCGAATGGTTCTGTAAATGCTATCGAAGGAATTACCAGCAAGAATGGTCAAATCATCGGTAAAATGGGACACTCAGAACGTTATGAAGACGGTCTCTTCCAAAACATCCCAGGAAATAAAGACCAGCACCTGTTCGCGTCGGCTGTGCGTTATTTCACAGGGAAATAAAAGGTATAAAAAATGACATACGAAGTAAAATCTCTTAATGAAGAATGTGGTGTTTTCGGTATCTGGGGGCATCCAGATGCTGCTAAATTGACCTATTTTGGGCTCCATAGTCTTCAACACCGTGGTCAAGAGGGGGCGGGAATCCTCTCCAATGATCAGGGGAACTTGAAGCGTCATCGTGATATGGGGCTTTTATCAGAAGTGTTCAGAAATCCTGCTAATTTGGATAAACTAACTGGAGCGAGCGCGATTGGGCATGTGCGTTATGCGACTGCTGGCGAAGCTTCTGTTGACAACATCCAGCCCTTCCTCTTTCGCTTTCATGATATGCAGTTTGGACTTGCTCATAACGGAAACCTGACCAATGCAGAATCGCTCAAGAAAGAATTGGAACAAAGAGGAGCTATTTTCAGTTCAACTTCGGACTCGGAAATCTTGGCACACCTCATTCGTCGGAGTCACAATCCCAACTTGATGGGCAAAATCAAAGAGGCGCTCAGCCTTGTCAAAGGTGGATTTGCTTATATCCTGCTGTTTGAGGACAAGTTGATTGCTGCGCTTGATCCTAATGGCTTCCGTCCGCTTTCTATCGGAAAAATGGCCAACGGAGCGGTGGTGGTTTCGTCTGAAACCTGTGCCTTTGAAGTCATCGGTGCTGAGTGGATTCGTGATGTAAAACCAGGGGAAATTGTGATTGTGGATGACAATGGTATCCAGTACGATAGTTATACGAATGATACCCAGTTGGCGATCTGCTCTATGGAGTATATCTATTTTGCCCGTCCTGACTCCAATATCCATGGAGTTAATGTCCATACAGCTCGCAAACGTATGGGGGCTCAATTGGCGCGTGAATTTAAGCACAAAGCGGATATTGTGGTCGGTGTACCAAATTCCTCGCTCAGCGCAGCTATGGGATTTGCAGAAGAATCTGGTCTGCCAAATGAAATGGGTCTCATCAAAAACCAATACACGCAACGCACCTTTATCCAACCGACTCAAGAATTGCGAGAGCAAGGGGTGCGGATGAAACTGTCTGCTGTTTCGGGCGTTGTCAAAGGCAAACGTGTGGTGATGATTGATGATTCTATTGTTCGTGGGACAACCTCTCGCCGTATCGTTCAGCTTTTGAAAGAAGCAGGTGCGTCTGAGGTTCACGTTGCTATTGGAAGTCCTGCGCTAGCTTATCCATGTTTCTATGGGATTGATATCCAGACGCGTCAGGAGTTGATTGCTGCCAATCATACGGTTGAAGAAACCTGCCAAATCATTGGTGCGGATAGCCTGACCTATCTTTCGATTGATGGCTTGATTGATTCTATCGGCATCGAAACAGATGCGCCGAATGGTGGTCTCTGTGTCGCTTATTTTGATGGAGACTACCCAACTCCTCTCTACGACTATGAGGAAGAATATCGTAGAAGTTTGGGGGATAAGACCAGTTTTTACAAATAGACGGATAAAGACTCTCCATGAAAGGAAAGGAAGAGAAGATGACAAATAAAAATGCGTACGCCCAGTCGGGTGTTGATGTTGAAGCGGGTTATGAAGTTGTTGAGCGGATCAAAAAGCATGTGGCTCGTACGGAGCGTGCGGGTGTCATGGGAGCTCTTGGTGGCTTTGGTGGCATGTTTGACCTTTCAAAGACAGGGGTAAAAGAGCCTGTCTTGATCTCAGGGACTGACGGTGTCGGAACCAAGCTTATGCTGGCTATCAAGTACGACAAGCATGACACGATTGGGCAGGACTGTGTAGCCATGTGTGTCAATGATATCATCGCTGCAGGTGCGGAGCCCCTCTATTTCCTCGACTATGTGGCGACAGGGAAGAATGAACCAGCTAAACTAGAACAAGTGGTTGCTGGTGTGGCAGAAGGTTGTGTGCAGGCTGGTGCTGCCCTCATCGGTGGTGAAACGGCTGAAATGCCTGGTATGTACGGCGAAGATGACTACGACTTGGCTGGATTTGCGGTCGGTGTGGCTGAAAAATCTCAAATCATTGACGGTTCAAAGGTGGCAGAAGGAGATGTTCTTCTCGGACTTGCTTCAAGTGGGATTCATTCCAATGGTTACTCTCTCGTCCGTCGTGTCTTTGCGGATTACACAGGTGAGGAAGTCTTGCCAGAATTGGAAGGCAAGCAACTCAAGGAAGTTCTTCTTGAGCCGACTCGTATCTATGTCAAGGCTGTCTTGCCACTCATCAAGGAAGGCTTGGTCAACGGGATTGCCCACATCACAGGTGGTGGTTTCATCGAGAATGTCCCTCGTATGTTTGCAGCTGCCTTGGCTGCTGAGATTGAAGAAGACAAGGTTCCTGTGCTTCCAATTTTCAAAGCCCTTGAAAAATACGGTCAGATCAAGCATGAAGAAATGTTTGAAATCTTCAATATGGGTGTGGGGCTTATGTTGGCAGTTAGCCCTGAAAATGTGAATCGTGTCAAAGAATTGCTGGATGAACCAGTCTATGAAATTGGTCGCATCGTCAAGAAAGAAAACGAAAGTGTCATCATCAAATGAAAAAAATAGCGGTTTTTGCCTCTGGTAATGGCTCAAATTTTCAGGTGATTGCTGAAGAGTTTCCAGTGGAGTTTGTCTTTTCAGACCATCGTGACGCCTATGTGCTGGAGCGGGCAGAAAAGCTCGGCGTCCTGTCCTATGCTTTTGAACTCAAGGAATTCGAGAACAAGGCGGACTACGAAGCAGCTCTTGTCGAGCTCTTGGAAGAACACCAGATTGACTTGGTTTGTTTAGCAGGCTATATGAAAATCGTTGGGCCAACTTTATTGTCAGCTTATGAGGGCCGAATTATCAACATTCATCCAGCCTACCTGCCAGAATTTCCAGGAGCTCATGGGATTGAGGACGCTTGGAATGCTGGCGTAGACCTGTCTGGCGTGACCATTCACTGGGTGGATTCGGGTGTGGATACAGGAAAGGTCATTAAACAAGTCCGTGTACCACGACTAGCAAATGATACCATTGAAAGCTTTGAAGCTCGGATTCATGAAGCGGAGTACAAGTTGTATCCAGAGGTGCTGGATAGCTTGGGAGTGGAGAGAAGATAAGAAGTAAATCAAGTTTTGATTGCGCAATCTTGCTAGGAGAAAAAATGATTGAACTGAAATTAGTAGATGAGAGCAGTTTTCAGGCAGTGCTGGATTTGAAAATATCTG
>CAUSQY010000051.1:0-9382 GCA_963533645.1 uncultured Streptococcus sp.
ATGTGATAAAAATTTCAACTACTCTTATCTATAATAAAGCTACCTGTTCTTTGAAAATTGAATCCACTCCGTCTTGATTAGCGTGCCTGTGTAAGTAGGGACTGAGAGTATTTCCCTGTGAAGGGCAACTGGCACAAGACGTGTGTGAGAATTTTCTAACAGACACGGAGTTTATCGTTACCAGACTTAAACGATGCGACAAACTAGATAAAGGAGTTAATCATGAAGGTAGTAAACTTGTATGATTTGAAACAAATGGGAAATAAAGGTGGTTGTACCATCCAATTGATTCATCACTTTCCTTTTGGTATGGGCTTAGGACATCTCAAAAAAGACTACATTGAATTTAAACGTGTTGGTATCTTTGATGGGAAAGCAGTAGAAGTTACTCTTCGAGAACCTTATTCGAGAGATCTACTGCAGGTTGTCAAGTCGATTAAGCAACGTCAGAAATTGATAGCTTATCGTTATAAAGAAGGAAAGCTGCTATTTGTTAAGAAGGAGGCATCAGATGTCCTCTGAACAACAGGAACGAATGGCAGTTCAATATGCAGAGCGTAGTCTTTTATTTACTGTAAAAAGTCTCTTAAAGATTCTAGAATGGTCTAGACGTCAGGCTTTAGCACAGGATTCCGCCTATAAGATAGGGGTGCAGAAATTAGAAGAATTGCTACAATCTCCCTATTCGATTGATACGATTAATCTGAAAAAAGATTTTTTAGACAAACCAATTGATATAGAGAAATTTAAAGCTTTTTTAGAAAAAGAAGAGATTCCTTTAGCCATCGCTTGGCAAGGGGATTCTCTGCATTTCTACACGAAAGACCGTTCGATTCTAGACAATCATTTAGACCATCTGTTAGAAAAAATGGTTAATGATCCGGAGAAATTAGCTGATTTTACCATGGATAAGTCATTAGACGATGCAATTGATGAGGCTAAATCCCAAATTACCTTTAGACAAGAAGGAGCCGTCAAACAGAAAGAGATGGTGAGATGATGTACAGTGGAAAGAAATTCCTACTATTCTCACTGTTAGGTATCTTACTAGGCTATCTTTTTCATCGTTTGACGCTTTTGTATGATTCCTATACTGGAAATACCTTAGATAAATGGACTCATCTTCTGATGGAAGGTCAAGATGAAGTTCTTCAGTCGCCATGGAATGTTTCTTTTACTGGAAAATCAAGTGCTTTTTTTCTACTAGGTTTTGTGATGATGTTGCTAGTCTATCTCTATCTAGAGACTGGTAAAAAACAATACCGAGAAGGTGTAGAATACGGGAGCGCCCGTTTTGGAACTCTAAAAGAAAAGAAGCTCTTTTACGGTAAGGAATTTTCTCATGATACGATCTTAGCACAAGATGTTCGTTTGACATTATTAGATAAAAAACCACCCCAATATGATAGAAATAAGAATATTGCGGTGATAGGAGGTTCAGGAAGTGGGAAGACATTTCGCTTTGTGAAACCCAATCTGATTCAGATGAATAGTTCTAATATTGTAGTGGATCCTAAAGATCACTTGGCCGAGAAAACAGGCAAACTCTTTTTAGAACATGGCTACCAAGTAAAGGTGTTAGATTTAGTCAATATGAAGAACTCAGATGGCTTCAATCCTTTTCGCTATATAGAGACAGAAAATGATTTGAATCGCATGCTGACGGTTTATTTTAATAACACCAAAGGCTCTGGCTCCCGTAGTGATCCATTTTGGGATGAAGCTTCTATGACTTTGGTACGAGCTTTAGCCTCTTACTTGGTCGATTTCTATAATCCACCTAAAACAAGAGAACAGCTCATTGAAGAGAGTCGTTTGAGTCAAACAGAATACCAAAACTTGTTGAAACGTCAAAAAAAAGAAGTGGAAGAGCGAAAAAAACGAGGGCGTTATCCAAGTTTTGCTGAAATCTCAAAACTCATTAAACACTTATCCAAGGGTGAAAATCAAGAAAAAAGTGTCTTAGAAATTCTTTTTGAAAATTATGCTAAAAAGTATGGGACTGAAAATTTTACCATGCGAAATTGGGCAGATTTTCAAAATTATAAGGATAAGACTCTGGATTCTGTTATAGCTGTAACCACTGCTAAATTTGCCCTCTTCAATATTCAAAGTGTCATGGATTTGACCAAAAGAGATACCCTTGATATGAAGACATGGGGCCAGGAAAAATCAATGGTTTACTTAGTTATCCCAGATAACGATAGTACCTTTCGCTTTCTTTCAGCCCTCTTTTTTTCAACCGTATTTCAAACCCTAACAAGACAAGCAGATATTGATTTTAAGGGTCAATTGCCTCTTCATGTGAGAGTCTATTTAGATGAGTTCGCAAATATCGGAGAAATCCCAGATTTTGCTGAACAAACCTCAACAGTTCGTTCTCGTAATATGAGTCTCGTTCCTATTCTTCAAAATATTGCCCAACTTCAAGGGCTCTATAAAGAAAAAGAAGCTTGGAAAACCATTTTGGGGAACTGTGATAGCTTAGTCTACTTAGGTGGGAATGATGAAGATACCTTTAAATTTATGAGTGGCTTACTCGGTAAACAAACCATTGATGTTCGAAATACTAGTCGTTCCTTTGGCCAGACAGGTTCAGGATCCCTTTCTCATCAAAAGATTGCTCGTGATTTAATGACACCTGATGAAGTCGGAAATATGAAACGGCATGAATGCTTGGTTCGAATTGCCAATATGCCTGTCTTTAAAAGCAAAAAGTACAATTCCACTAAGCATCCAAACTGGAAATACCTAGCCAATCAAGAAACCGATGAACGGTGGTGGAACTATCAAATCAATCCTTTAAATCAAAGACAAGAAAATCATCTTGAAGGCCTTAGAATTCGTGATTTAACTTTTGAATCTAGTTTAAAATAAAAATAGAAAAGAGGAAATAGATGATTACGCATTTTAAAGGTTTTGTTTATGGAGTAGACGCAAGTGCTATGTTTGCACAAGCTATGTCTTTGTTACAGAAGGGATTGATTGCGGTTGGTGCCTTTCTCGTTGTTGTGGGGATTGTCAATCTTGCAACCAACATTAAAGATGGTGGACCAGGTGTTCGGAATGCCATTCTGGAAATTGTCGGTGGAGTTATGGTAGGGGCTGCTGGAGCCTTTGTAACCCAGATTTCAATTTAGGAGGATAAACAATGACATGAATCTTAGTTTAGTCTCACCCTTTGTTTACCTTGCATCTGAAAAAATATCAGCTGAAAATTTATTTGAAGGATTTAATGTGGATTTACAATCTACGGTAGATCTGATTAAATCTCTATCTAGCTATAATCCAACCGTTTGGACTTATATGTCTAGTATTACTAAAAGTGTCATGCAGCCCCTTGGAGTTGCGATTTTATCAGTTGTTCTCATCCTAGAATTTTCAAAGATGGCAAAGAAAATTGCTAACTCAGGAGGAGCGATGACCTTTGAAGCATTAGCGCCGATGTTGATTAGTTATATTATGGTCGCAGTTGTAATTACCAACACTACCGTCATTGTAGAAGCTATCATCGGTATTGCGAGTCACGCCATTGAACAAGTGGCCTCGATTGTGGCTCACGGTGGGGCAAAGTATGATACCATCTCTGGATTAAAAGGTTCAGGATTTATTGGCCGGATGATTGTGGGCTTTTTCGCCCTCCTCATTTGGCTTGTTCGGATAGTAAGTGCAGCCATGGTTAATCTTTTGGTATCTATTCGATTTATTCAACTCTACCTTATGATCCCATTTGCCCCTCTTACGATTCCAACATTTTTAAGTGATGAATGGAAGTCTATTGGTATTGGCTATTTAAAAAATATTATGGTCTATGCGGTACAAGGGGTTCTTATTTTTCTGATTGTTTCTCTTGTTCCTTTGTTTGAATCTGCTGGGAAAATAGCTGTTTCAAATGGTGCAGGAGTCCTGCAATCACTTGCGATTATGTTTGGTAGTTTGGTACAAGCTATCTTACTGATTATTGCCCTCGTTGGTTCTCAACGTACGGCTCGCTCAATCTTAGGTATGTAATTAGATAAAGGCTAGGAAGTGATTGCTTCTTAGCCTTTTTAGAAAGGAAAGTCATGAATACACGTGTCTTTAAAGACATCTCAAAATACCAACACAGGGCTTGGTTAGGTTTCACCACAAGACAAATCATCTTTGTTTTACCAGCCTTTATTGTCACAATTATTGTTTTGGGCTTGAATCTCTTTTTCTGGCAATTTGGAGATTGGTTTGTTTACGGTTTTGTGTTTGCCTTTACCATCCCCCTCATGCTTTTTGGAGTCTATAAACCCAATGATTTATATTTTGAACATTATTTGAAATACCGTCTTCATTTTGAACTAACGGTTCCCCTACGCACAATTACAGGAAAGAAAGGACCTGAACATGAAAAGAAAATCAAATACATTAAAGAAACAAAAAACTTCAATGACTAATAAAAAGGAAGAAGTTAAAGGGAAAAAAGAGGAAGTGTTACCCTCTACGGCTAATACTCTTTCCTATCAAGCCCTGTATCAAAATGGTCTGATGCAGGTAAAAGAAGATTATTTCTCACAAAGCTATTTACTTGGTGATGTCAATTACCAGACCGTTGGTTTAGAAGATAAGGGCGCAATCATTGAGAAGTATTCTGATTTGATTAACTCTTTAGATGACCAAACCAACTTCCAATTGACCATCTTTAATAAAAGATTGAATTTAGAAAAGTTTAGACAAAGTGTTTTGTATGAGGAAAAAGAAGATGGGTATGATACCTATCGTAAAGAATTGAATCGGATGATGAATCAGAATTTAGACAGTGGTGAAAATAACTTTTCAGCTGTGAAACTGATTAGCTTTGGTAGAAAGGATTCTAATCCCAAACAAGCTTATCGTTCCTTGTCTCAAATTGGAGAATATTTCAAGAGTGGTTTCTCAGAAATTGATGCTCGATTTGAATCCTTGGCTGGAGAAGACCGTGTCAACTTGTTGGCAGATATGCTTAGAGGAGAACACCATCTTCCTTTTTCTTACCGTGATTTAACGAGATCGGGTCAGACAACTCGTCACTTCATAGCACCTAATCTCTTGGATTTTAAAAACAAGAATTACCTACAAATCAATGACCGCTTATTGCAGATTGTCTATGTGAGAGACTACGGTATGGAATTAGGGGATCAGTTTATCCGAGACCTCATGCAAGGAGATTTGGAATTGATTGTGAGCCTTCATGCTCAAAGTTCGACTAAGGCGGATGCCATGAAGAAACTACGAACAAAGAAGACCTTGATGGAATCCCAAAAGATTGGGGAACAACAAAAACTAGCTCGTACAGGTATCTATTTGGAAAAAGTAGGTCATGTATTAGAAAGCAATATCGATGAAGCTGAGGAACTCTTAAAAACCATGACCGAGACAGGAGATAAACTGTTTCAAACAGTCTTCTTGATTGGTGTTTTTGGTCAGGATGAAGAAGAACTTAAACAAGCCCTAGACACTATCCAACAAGTGGCCGGCTCAAATGACCTAATGATTGATAAACTTCCATATATGCAAGAAGCAGCCTTTAATAGTTTGCTGCCATTTGGTTGTGATTTTTTAGAGGGAGTATCACGGAGTTTATTAACGTCCAATATAGCAGTGAACTCTCCATGGACTTCAGTAGACTTACAAGACCGTAGTGGGAAATATTACGGTATCAATCAAATCTCAAGCAATATTATTACCATTGATCGTAGCCTATTAAATACACCGTCTGGTCTGATTTTAGGGACATCTGGAGCTGGGAAAGGGATGGCAACCAAGCATGAAATTATCACGACCAAAATCAAGGAATCTGGTGAAAATACTGAAATTATCATTGTGGATCCAGAAGCAGAGTACAGTGTCATTGGACGGGCTTTTGGGGGAGAAATGATTGATATTGCGCCCGATTCCCAAACTTATCTCAATGTCCTTGACTTGTCTGAAGAAAATATGGATGAAGATCCTGTAAAGGTAAAATCAGAATTTCTTTTATCCTTTATCGGCAAGTTATTGGATAGAAAAATGGATGGGAGAGAAAAATCGATTATCGACCGAGTCACCAGACTCACCTATCAGTCATTTAAAGAGCCTTCTTTGGAAGAATGGGTCTTTGTCTTGAGTCAACAACCAGAAGAAGAAGCGCAGAATTTGGCACTTGATATGGAACTGTATGTCGAAGGTTCTCTTGATATTTTTTCTCATAAGACCAATATTCAGACAGGATCTAACTTCTTAATCTATAACGTTAAGAAGTTAGGAGATGAGCTGAAACAAATCGCTCTTATGGTAGTGTTTGATCAGATATGGAATCGTGTTGTTCGGAACCAAAAATTAGGGAAGAAGACCTGGATCTACTTTGATGAAATGCAGCTTCTCTTACTAGATAAATATGCCAGTGATTTCTTCTTTAAATTGTGGAGTCGTGTCAGAAAATATGGAGCCAGTCCGACTGGAATAACTCAAAATGTCGAAACCTTATTGTTAGATCCAAACGGTAGACGGATTATTGCAAATAGTGAATTTATGATTCTCCTCAAGCAAGCAAAAAATGACCGAGAAGAACTGGTTCAACTCTTAGGCTTGTCAAAAGAACTCGAAAAATACCTAGTCAATCCAGAAAAAGGAGCAGGACTGATAAAAGCTGGTTCAGTTGTCGTTCCCTTTAAAAATAAGATTCCTCAAGGTACTCAATTGTTTGATATTATGAGTACGGATCCTGATAAAATGGCTTCTAACTAAGGGGAAGGTAAATGAAGGATAAAAGAGAAATCATACGTGCCCGAAAGGCATTTAGAAGAAGCCTAAAAGATGAGAAAAAATTCTTGAAAAAAGGAAAGAAGGAGGTGAAGAAACAGAAAAAAGATTCCGCTGTACTGGATGAAAAAGCATGGAAAAAAGAGATAAAAGAAAAGCTAGAGGAGATGAGAGAAGCTTCAAAGGAGAGAGTAAAACAAGCAAATGAAGACTACAATCATATTCTTCAAAATAGTCCTCCATCTCTTTTGAATCGCAAAGAATTAAGAGACAGACGGTTGCCTCATGCTAGGAAACGATTGAAAATAGCCAAGAAGCAATTTAGAGAAGCCAAGGTAGAAGCAAAAGAAGAAAGAAAAGAGAGTCGTAAAGAAAGAAAAACCAATCAAAAATTTCTCTACGGTCAGGAATCGAAACATAAATCTAATTTTTTCTTTCAAGGGAAGAGTTTAGAAGAATTAAAAGCTAAGAAAGAAGTCAAGGCCGCAAAAGAGAATCTAAAATCTACTAAACAAGCCTATAAGTCCAAAAAAGTCAGTAGGAAAGCCAAAACTTTTCTTTATGTCCTTGGACGTGAAGGTGGAGAGTTAGCTTCAGAAAATGAAGATTTAGAAGGCTATCGCACACTTCAAGAGACCATTAGAAAAGGGAAACGCTACAGTCGGCTTTCTTATAATCTTGGAAAAGCTAGTGTCAAAACAGGACAAGCAACAGGTCGTTTTACCAAGAAAAGACTGACCAACACAAAAGAGCGATACCATCATTTTAAGGATGGAAAAGGATGGAAACTAGCGAAAGATAACCCAAGTTCCTTTAAAAATCGGTTTCGAAAATTAAAGAAACAAGGTCTTACAAGTGTCCGAAATATCTATCAAAAACTAAAAGCAGCCTTTTCCTTCTTTACATTTGCGGCTGGAAATCCTGCAACCTGGATAGTTGGAGGATTAGTCTTTCTTCTTTTACTTATGATGAGCTTCTTTTTAGGATTTTCATCTGCTAGTTTGATTCAACAAGATGAATTTGAATTAACAAAAGCTTATACCCACCTAACTTGGGAAGACGCAGAACATACTCGAACAAATGACAAAGGCATTACCTATTACACAAAAGTTGATGATGTGATGGGGTATATGAACTTTAAATTCCATGACTATGAGTTACACAAACCAGTTCACTTATTTAGTTCAGAAACTTACAAGGATTATCTGTCTACTTTGTGGCATGATTTAAACGATGGGGAAGATTTGAAATCCATGCAAGACCTCTATGAAACTCCTAAGTATAAACTCTCGAAAGACGATCAAGAGGAAATAAAGGAACTAAAAGAAGAGGGTGTGTATGCTTCCATGCAGGAATTGGACAATCCATTTGAGGGGAAAAGCAACGAAGATAGTCTAACCATGACTTATCGTTATGGATACTATGATTTAGACGGAAAACCTACCCTTCAGGAGTACATTCTACTAGAAGCGAAGGCTCACCAAACGATTGTCGCACCAATGGATGGAGTTGTATCTCTAGATGGCGACAATGTTATTCTCACTAACGGAAAAGGAGAGAATGAGAGTCGATTGACCTTGTATTCCATTCATAATGGCCGTGCGATTGAGGGGACAAGAGTCCTAACGGGTGATATTATTGGTGAAACACCAGATGATACAGGTTTGAAAGTTTCCTATCAAAAGTATAAGAACAAGAAAGAAAAATTGGTGTATGTCAATCCGCAATTTTATTTTCCAAAAGTCATTCAACTTCAGACAACTATCTTACCTGCCATTGGTCAGTTTGGTGGGGATGAGTTTGAACGAGCAAAACATATTTATGAGTTTTTGAAATCTCAAGGGGCAAGTCCCCAAGCCATTGCGGCTATTTTAGGAAATTGGTCGGTAGAGTCTTCTATCAATCCTAAACGAGCTGAAGGAGATTACTTATCTCCTCCTGTTGGAGCTACCGATTCCTCATGGGATGATGAAAGCTGGTTAGCGATAGGAGGGCCAGCCATTTATAATGGTGCTTATCCTAATATTCTTCATAGAGGTTTAGGTTTAGGTCAATGGACGGATACCGCAGATGGTTCAACACGGCATACAGCTTTATTGAATTATGCACATATCAAAAATAAGAAGTGGTATGATTTAGACCTCCAACTTGATTTTATGCTTCATGGGGATAGTCCTTACTATCAAAGTTGGTTAAAGGATTTCTTTGGAAATACGGGCAGTGCAGCCAATCTTGCCCAACTCTTCCTCACCTATTGGGAGGGAAATTCTGGTGACAAACTACTGGAAAGACAAACTAGAGCAACGGAATGGTATTACCAAATTGAAAAAGGCTTTAGCCAAACAAATGGAGGACAGGCAAAGAGTGACCTGCAATCCCTTGAAGGGGTTCGTGGGGACTTGTATGATCATTCTGTTCCTGGTGGTGGAGATGGTATGGCCTATGCCTATGGACAATGTACATGGGGTGTTGCGGCTCGTATGAATCAGTTAGGCTTAAAATTAAAAGGAAGTAATGGAGAGAAGATTTCAATCATTAATACCATGGGAAATGGTCAGGACTGGGTTGCGACAGCTTCAAGTCTTGGTGGAGAAACGGGTTCCACACCAAGAGCAGGTGCTATTGTTTCTTTTGT
>CAUSQY010000052.1:0-9278 GCA_963533645.1 uncultured Streptococcus sp.
CTGACTTATAGCCTTTTCATGGTATAATCAAGTGAGTACATCTTTATGGAGGAAAAATGAAGTTAAATATTCAAGAAATTCGTAAGCAGCCTGAAGGTCTACACTTTGAACAAGCTTTAGACCTGGCAGCAGACTTGCGTAAACGAAATCAAGAAATTTTAGATGTCAAAGATATCCTTGCAGTGGGGAAGGTGCAGTACGAAGACCGTCTGTATTTCTTAGACTATCAGTTGTCATATACCATTGTTCTTGCTTCCAGCCGTAGTATGGAGCCAGTTGAGTTGGCTGAGTCTTATCCAGTCACAGAAGTTTTCATGGAAGGAGCGACCAACCAACTGGACCAGGAAGTTCTTGATGATGACTTGGTCTTGCCTATCGAAAATGGGGAAATCGACCTTGCTGAGAGCGTAGCAGATAATATCTTGCTCAATATCCCAATCAAGGTCTTGACGGCAGAAGAAGAGGCGGGCCAAGGTTTTGTGTCAGGAAATGACTGGCAAATCATGACTGAAGACGAATATCAAGCTCAACAAGCAGTCAAGAAAGAAGAAAACAGTCCATTTGCTGGCTTGCAAGGACTATTTGATGGAGACGAGTAGATGGTTTTATCCAAGAAACGTGCCCGTCATGTCATTGAGGAAATTATTGCCCTGTTTCCAGATGCCAAACCAAGTCTAGATTTTCGCAATCATTTTGAACTCTTGGTTGCGGTGATGTTGTCAGCTCAGACGACAGATGCAGCGGTAAATAAGGCCACGCCAGGTCTCTTTGCTGCTTTTCCAACGCCGCAAGCCATGTCTGTAGCGACAGAGAGTGAAATTGCTTCACACATTTCTCGCCTGGGACTGTATCGAAATAAGGCTAAATTCCTTAAAAAATGTGCCCAACAGTTACTAGACGATTTTGATGGTCAAGTTCCTCAGACTCGAGAGGAATTAGAAAGTCTAGCAGGAGTTGGTCGCAAGACAGCAAATGTCGTCATGAGCGTGGGCTTTGGAATTCCAGCTTTTGCAGTGGACACCCATGTGGAGCGTATCTGTAAGCATCACGATATCGTTAAAAAATCAGCTACGCCACTTGAAGTAGAAAAACGTGTCATGGACGTTCTGCCACCAGAAGAATGGTTAGCAGCCCACCAGGCCATGATTTACTTTGGACGAGCTATCTGCCATCCCAAAAATCCAGAATGTGACCACTATCCCCAATTATATGATTTTAGTAATGTTTAAGGGGACTCTGAAAAAGTTTTTGCTTGATTTTAAGGGTGCTTTGTGCTATAGTAAATGATAACTAAATAGTCCTTTAAACCTGTCCCGTGAGGCAGGCAAGGAGCGCGATAAAGTAGAAGGGTGAAGTCTATACTGTTTACAGTTGGGCTCGCTTGACTATACATTTCAAGTCTCCTTGTAGAAGGAGACTTTTCTTTTTGGAGGTTTGTCATGAAGACAAAAGAAGTTGTAGACGAATTGACTGTCAAACGAGCGATTACGCGAATTACTTATGAGATTATTGAGCGCAATAAGGATTTGAATAAAATTATCCTAGCTGGGATAAAAACGCGTGGTGTTTTCATTGCTCATCGTATCAAAGAACGCTTGGAGCAGTTGGAAAATATCACTGTTCCTGTTGTGGAATTGGACACCAAACCTTTCCGTGATGATGTTAAAAGCGGAGAAGATACTTCTTTGATTTTTGTTGATGTGACTGACCGTGAAGTTATTTTGGTGGATGATGTACTCTATACAGGCCGTACAATCCGTGCTGCTATCGATAACATTGTCGGACATGGTCGTCCTGCGCGCGTGAGTCTTGCGGTGCTAGTAGATCGTGGACATAGAGAATTGCCTATCCGTCCAGATTACGTTGGGAAAAATATCCCAACCAGTCGTTCTGAAGAAATCATCGTAGAGATGACAGAACTTGATGGCCAAGACAGAGTTCTGATTACTGAAGAAGCTTAGAAAGCTGAAGGAGTAGCCATGTCAGAAAATCAACAAGCATTGAACCATGTGGTTTCCATGGAAGACCTCACTGTCGATCAAGTAATGAAATTGATCAAACGAGGGATTGAGTTTAAAAATGGAGCCCAACTTCCCTACGAGAACAAACCTATCGTATCGAATCTCTTCTTTGAGGATTCTACACGAACACATAAGTCTTTTGAAGTGGCAGAGATCAAACTAGGATTGGAGCGACTGGACTTTGATGTGAAGACTAGCTCAGTCAATAAGGGTGAGACACTTTATGATACCATCTTAACCTTGTCTGCGCTTGGTGTAGATGTCTGTGTGATTCGTCACCCAGAGGTCGACTATTACAGAGAGTTGATCGCGAGTCCGTCGATTACGACTTCCATTATCAATGGTGGAGATGGTTCAGGTCAACATCCTAGTCAGAGCTTGCTTGATTTGATGACTATTTATGAGGAGTTTGGTCACTTTGAGGGGCTCAAGGTCGCTATTGCAGGTGACTTGGACCACTCTCGTGTTGCCAAATCCAATATGCAGATTTTGAAACGCTTGGGAGCTGAACTGTTCTTTGCAGGACCTGAGGAATGGAGAAGTCAAGAGTTTGCGGACTATGGACAGTTTGTAACTATTGATGAGATTGTTGATCATGTGGATGTTTTGATGTTGCTCCGCGTTCAACATGAACGCCACGAAAGTGGAGCAGTCTTTTCAAAAGAAGACTACCATGCTCAACACGGTTTGAACCAAGAACGCTATAATCGCTTAAAAGAAGCAGCAATCATTATGCATCCTGCTCCAGTGAATCGAGATGTGGAAATTGCTGACCATTTGGTTGAAGCTTCAAAATCACGGATTGTCCAACAAATGACCAATGGTGTCTTTGTTCGAATGGCAATCTTAGAATCCGTATTGGCGAGTAGAAACGCCAACTAAAACACAAGACGTTAAAAGACGCCAGTGAGCGTCCACGAGAGGTGAAAATATGACAAAAAGACTTCTAGTATTAGAAGATGGCACAGTTTTTGAAGGCAAGGCCTTCGGAGCAGATATTGATGTAACAGGCGAAATCGTCTTTAACACAGGGATGACTGGTTACCAAGAATCCATTACAGACCAGTCTTATAATGGACAAATCTTGACCTTCACTTATCCTTTGGTGGGAAATTATGGAATTAATCGTGATGATTACGAATCCATCATTCCAACTTGTAAAGGAGTTGTCGTTTTCGAAGAGGCGCGTCGAGCTAGCAACTGGCGGAATCAAATGACCTTGGATGAATTTTTGAAAGCTAAGAAAATTCCAGGTATTTCAGGGATTGATACGCGTGCACTTACCAAGATTATCCGTAAGCATGGTACGATGCGTGCAACCTTGACTCACGTCGGGGACAGTATGGACCATGTGACGGACCAGCTCCAAGCAACAGTCTTGCCGACAGACAATATCAAACAGGTTTCCACTAAAACTTCCTATCCAGCTCCTGGAGTTGGTTTGAGTGTGGTCTTAGTAGACTTTGGTCTCAAGCACTCAATCTTACGAGAACTATCTAAGCGTAACTGTAACGTGACGGTTGTTCCGTATTCAACAACGGCAGAAGAAATTCTCCACCTCAATCCTGATGGAGTTATGTTGTCAAATGGTCCAGGAAACCCAGAAGATGTTCCAGAAGCACTGGACATGATTCGTGGTGTGCAAGGAAAAATTCCAATCTTTGGTATCTGTATGGGACACCAACTCTTTGCCATGGCAAATGGGGCTAAGACCTACAAGATGAAATTTGGCCACCGTGGCTTTAACCACGCGGTGCGTGAAATTGCAACAGGACGCGTAGACTTTACCAGCCAAAACCACGGTTATGCAGTTAGCCGTGAGGACTTGCCAGAGCACTTGATCATTACCCACGAAGAAATCAATGACAAGTCAGTTGAAGGTGTGCGTCACAGATACCAACCAGGTTTCTCTGTGCAATTCCACCCAGATGCAGCTCCTGGCCCACACGACGCCAGCTACCTCTTTGATGAGTTTATCGAGATGATGGAAGCTTTTAAACAAGCAAACTAAGAACGAGTAAAATCTCGTCGGAGAATTTATGTAACTGAACACGGACGGAAAGCTAGGAATTTAGAGAAACCAAGGAAGAATTTCTATCCTTGGTTTCCAAAATTCAGTCGCTTTCTATTCGTCCTTTGTATCTTATTTAATGTCGCTCTGTGAGGCGACGAATAGAAAGGCAGGTCGTTTCTTTTAGTCGCTATTGGGCGAACTAAAAACTCCCTGCACTAGATTTTTTATCGAAAAATATCGTTTCTCTAAAAAATCGTCGGAGAATTTATTTAATGTCGCTCTGTGAGGCGACGAATAGAAAGGAGAAGGGTGGTCCGTATTTGCTGAACTGAATACGGGCTACGGACGGTGCTAAAAAGATAGTTATTCCTAGAACTGACAGTTCTTCGTCATAACTCCTATTTTAGCTTTGTCCGCTTGACGCCCTTAATATCTTATAAATGCCTAAACGTACTGATATTCAAAAAATTATGGTGATTGGTTCTGGTCCGATTATTATTGGTCAGGCTGCTGAGTTTGACTATGCGGGGACCCAGGCCTGCTTGTCTTTGAAAGAGGAAGGTTATGAAGTTGTCTTGGTAAACTCAAACCCTGCCACCATCATGACGGACAAGGAGATTGCGGACAAGGTCTACATCGAACCGATTACACTGGAGTTTGTGACACGTATTCTCCGTAAGGAACGTCCAGATGCTTTGCTTCCAACACTTGGAGGTCAAACGGGGCTTAATATGGCCATGGAATTGTCTAAAAATGGTATCTTAGATGAGCTTGGAGTAGAGCTTTTAGGTACTAAATTGTCTGCCATCGACCAAGCAGAGGACCGTGACCTCTTTAAACAATTGATGGAAGAGCTTGAGCAACCAATTCCAGAATCTGAAATTGTCAACACAGTAGAAGAAGCAGTTGCCTTTGCAGCAACAATTGGCTACCCAGTCATCGTTCGTCCAGCCTTTACACTTGGTGGTACTGGTGGTGGTATGTGTGCCAACGAGGAAGAGTTGCGTGAAATCGCTGAAAATGGTTTGAAATTGTCACCTGTTACCCAATGTTTGATTGAACGTTCAATCGCAGGTTTCAAGGAAATCGAATACGAAGTGATGCGTGACTCAGCTGACAATGCTTTGGTTGTTTGTAACATGGAAAACTTTGACCCAGTTGGGATTCACACAGGGGATTCCATTGTATTTGCCCCTGCGCAAACCATGTCAGACTATGAAAACCAAATGCTACGTGACGCGAGCTTGAGCATCATTCGTGCCCTCAAGATTGAAGGTGGATGTAATGTTCAGCTAGCACTTGATCCCCATAGCTTCAAGTACTATGTTATCGAAGTAAACCCTCGTGTATCGCGCTCTTCTGCCCTTGCTTCTAAGGCGACAGGTTATCCGATTGCTAAGTTGGCAGCTAAGATTGCCGTCGGTTTGACCCTGGATGAGGTCATCAACCCTGTTACAGGTTCAACTTATGCTATGTTTGAACCAGCCCTTGATTACGTCGTTGCTAAGATTCCACGTTTCCCATTTGACAAATTTGAAAAAGGGGAACGTCGTCTTGGAACTCAGATGAAAGCGACTGGGGAAGTTATGGCTATTGGTCGTAACATCGAGGAGTCACTTCTTAAAGCTTGTCGCTCCCTTGAAATTGGCGTTCACCACAATGAAATGCCTGAACTTGCAGCCGTTTCTGATGATTCCTTGATTGAAAAGGTTGTGAAAGCTCAAGATGACCGTCTCTTCTACGTTTCAGAGGCTATTCGACGTGGCTACACACCAGAAGAAATTGCTGAGCTTACGAAAATTGATATCTTCTATCTTGATAAACTCTTGCATATCTTTGAAATTGAGCAAGAATTAGGTGCCCATCCACAAGATCTAGAAGTTTTGAAAACAGCTAAGCTAAATGGTTTCTCAGACCGTAAGATTGCTGAACTCTGGGAAACGACAGCTGACCAAGTTCGTCAACTTCGTTTAGAAAACAAGATTATCCCAGTCTACAAGATGGTCGATACCTGTGCGGCAGAATTCGACTCTGAAACACCATATTTCTATTCAACCTATGGTTGGGAAAATGAATCTATCAAGTCTGATAAGGAATCCGTCCTAGTCCTAGGTTCAGGCCCAATCCGTATCGGACAAGGGGTTGAGTTTGACTACGCAACTGTTCACTCAGTTAAGGCTATCCAGGCTGCTGGTTATGAAGCTATTATCATGAACTCAAACCCAGAGACCGTTTCTACGGACTTCTCTGTGTCTGATAAGCTCTACTTTGAACCATTGACATTCGAAGATGTTATGAATGTTATTGACTTGGAGCAACCAAAAGGCGTCATCGTTCAGTTCGGTGGTCAAACAGCTATCAACCTTGCAGAGCCATTGGCAAAAGCAGGTGTCACCATCCTTGGTACACAGGTTGCTGACTTAGACCGTGCCGAAGACCGTGACCTCTTTGAACAAGCGCTTAAAGACTTGGATATTCCACAGCCACCTGGCCAAACAGCAACTAATGAAGAAGAAGCTGTGCTTGCTGCTCGCAAAATTGGCTTCCCAGTCCTCGTTCGCCCATCTTATGTCTTGGGTGGACGTGCCATGGAAATCGTGGAAAATGAGGAAGACCTTCGCTCTTACATGCGTACCGCTGTTAAGGCTAGTCCAGACCATCCAGTCCTTGTTGACTCTTACATCGTTGGGCAAGAGTGCGAAGTCGATGCCATCTCAGACGGAGAAAATGTCCTTATCCCTGGTATCATGGAGCACATCGAACGTGCCGGTGTCCACTCAGGTGACTCAATGGCCGTTTACCCACCACAAACCTTGTCGCAACAGGTTCAGGAAACCATTGCAGACTACACCAAACGCCTAGCAATCGGCCTTAACTGTCTCGGAATGATGAACATTCAGTTTGTCATCAAGGATGAAAAAGTCTACGTTATTGAGGTCAATCCGCGTGCTAGCCGTACGGTTCCATTCCTGTCTAAGGTAACCAATATTCCTATGGCTCAAGTAGCGACCAAGCTCATTCTTGGTCAAAGTCTTGAAGAACTTGGCTACCAAGATGGACTTTATCCAGAAAGCACTCGCGTTCATATCAAGGCTCCAGTCTTCTCCTTCACCAAGTTAGCGAAAGTGGATAGCTTGCTCGGTCCTGAAATGAAGTCAACAGGGGAAGTTATGGGTTCTGATACTACTCTTGAAAAAGCTCTCTACAAGGCCTTTGAAGCTTCTTACCTGCACTTGCCAACTTTTGGAAATGTAGTCTTTACCATCGCTGATGATGCCAAAGATGAAGCTTTGGACTTGGCTCGTCGTTTCCAAAATATCGGTTATGGTATTCTCGCGACAGAAGGAACTGCAGCCTTCTTTGCCAGTCATGGATTGCATGCCCAGCCTGTTGGTAAGATTGGTGATGATGAGAAGGATATCCCAAGCTTTGTCCGCAAAGGAAAAATCCAAGCGATCATCAATACTGTTGGAACCAAGCGAACTGCTGACGAAGATGGTGAGCAAATCCGTCGTTCAGCCATTGAACACGGTGTGCCCCTCTTCACAGCCCTAGACACAGCAGATGCCATGCTTAAGGTGCTAGAAAGTCGTAGTTTTGTCACAGAAGCGATCTAGTTGAGAAAGAATTTTCAAAGTTTTAAAGCCAGCGTTTTCTGACGCTGGCTTTTGCAATATAGAAATTGCCTATTTCAACAATCATTCTTTCCTTAAGAATCATTCTAAATTGTGATATAATAAGGAAGAATTGGAAATGGGAAACTATTTTCATTATATTTTCAAAAAATCCATTTAAAAAAGTAAAGACAGATTAGAAAGTGTAAAATTCCGATGTCTTCTTACAAAAAAGTCTCTCTTTCTGAGATCAACCAATCTATTGAAACTCCCAATAACAATCATTTTTGGCAAAATCTAAAAGCTTTTTTAGGACCTGGAGCCCTTGTAGCAGTTGGCTACATGGATCCTGGAAACTGGATTACCAGTGTGGTTGGTGGTGCATCCTACAAGTACAGTCTCTTATTTGTTATTTTGATTTCATCCATCATTGCCATGCAGTTACAACAGATGGCTGGAAAGCTCGGTATCGTAACTAAGATG
Organism: uncultured Streptococcus sp.; assembly: GCA_963533645.1. Taxonomy (GTDB): domain Bacteria; phylum Bacillota; class Bacilli; order Lactobacillales; family Streptococcaceae; genus Streptococcus. The sequence goes on from CAUSQY010000052.1 coordinate 8,133, forward strand.
GACCTAGCACAGGCAACAGCACATCATGCTCCCAAATGGCTCCGCTATAGTCTTTGGGTGATTTTAGAATTAGCTTTAATGGCGACAGACTTAGCCGAGGTTTTAGGCTCAGCGATTGCCTTAAATCTTTTATTTAAAATACCGATTATGGTCGCCATCCTCTTAACTGTTTTAGATGTATTTCTTTTGTTGTTGTTGATGAAATTTGGCTTCAAAAAAATTGAAGCCATTGTTACGACCCTTATTTTAACCATATTAGCCATCTTTACCTATCTGGTAGCCTTATCCAATCCAAGTATTCAGGGCATCTTTGGTGGTTATTTACCGACTTCAACATTATTTGAAACACCATTGCCAGGTCATGAAAGCCAATTGACCTTGGCTCTAGGAATTGTAGGAGCGACAGTCATGCCCCATAATCTTTATCTTCATTCTTCCCTATCCCAAACAAGGAAAATCAATCACAAAGATAAGAAGGATGTTCGAAAAGCCGTGCGTTTTATGACCTGGGATTCAAATCTTCAGTTGTCCCTAGCCTTTATTGTCAATTCCTTGCTTCTCATTTTAGGGGCATCTCTCTTTTTTGGTCATGCATCTGAAATTTCAGCTTTTTCTCAAATGTACAATGCTTTACAGGATTCGACAATAGCAGGAGCGATAGCCAGCTCAACTCTGTCAACTTTATTTGCCCTAGCCCTCTTAGCAAGTGGACAAAATTCGACCATTACAGGTACTTTAACAGGACAGATTGTCATGGAAGGCTTCTTACATCTGAAATTGCCTCAGTGGATTATCCGTATCGGTACCCGTATTTTTGCCTTGCTCCCTGTGATTATAGTGGCCGTCTTGTTTGGACATCAAGAAAAAACCTTGGATCAGTTATTGGTCTATTCACAGGTCTTTCTGTCAATCGCTCTTCCGTTTTCAATCTTCCCCTTAATCTATCTGACCTCTAAGAAGTCACTGATGGGAGAATTCACCAATGCCAAGTGGAATACAATCCTAGGTTACACAGTTTCAATCATCTTGACCATTCTCAATATCAAGCTTCTTTTTGATATTTTTTAAACTCGTTTGAAATCAATTATAGTGTCAGCGTGAAGGTTGACAAATAGAAAGTAGTAGTGATTGGTTCATAAAAAGAAG
>CAUSQY010000053.1:0-8961 GCA_963533645.1 uncultured Streptococcus sp.
TTCCTTCTCAACACCTGAAAATATCGATCTTTTCGACATGATGGCTCAGGCTGTTAAGAATGGTCGAACCCATCTTGTAATGGAAGTTTCTAGCCAAGCCTATCTTGTTCATCGAGTATATGGTCTGACCTTTGATGTAGGTGTCTTTCTCAACATCACTCCTGACCATATCGGTCCGATTGAGCATCCTAGCTTTGAAGACTACTTCTACCACAAACGTCTCTTGATGAAAAATAGCCGAGCAGTTGTCATTAACAGCGACATGGATCACTTTTTTGTACTGAAAGAACAAGTTGAAGATCAAGAGCATGATTTCTATGGTAGTAAGTCAGACAACCAAATCGAGAACTCCAAAGCCTTTAGCTTTTCAGCTACAGGTAAACTCGCTGGTGATTATGATATCCAACTCATCGGTCACTTCAATCAAGAAAATGCAGTTGCTGCAGGACTTGCCTGCCTTCGTCTAGGCGCTAGTTTGGAGGATATCAAAAAAGGAATCGCTGCAACCCGCGTTCCTGGACGTATGGAAGTCCTCACACAGAAAAATGGAGCCAAGGTCTTCATCGACTACGCCCATAATGGTGACAGTCTGAAGAAACTCATCAATGTGGTTGAAACCCATCAAACTGGAAAAATCGCTCTGGTTCTCGGTTCGACTGGAAACAAAGGTGAAAGTCGTCGCAAAGACTTTGGAATCCTTCTCAATCAACATCCTGAGATTCAAGTCTTTCTCACCGCTGATGATCCAAACTATGAAGATCCAATGGTGATTGCAGATGAAATCAGCAGCTACATTAGTCATCCTGTTGAAAAGATTGCCGATCGTGAAGAAGCCATCAAGGCGGCGATGACCATTACAAATCAAGAACTCGATGCTGTGATTATTGCTGGTAAGGGAGCTGATTGCTACCAGATCGTCCAAGGAAAGAAAGAAGACTATCCCGGAGATGCGGCCATCGCAGAACGTTATCTATAAAAAAAATCAAGGGAAACATTCCCTTGATTTTTTTAGTCTTCTTTCTTAAATGAATTTTTAAGACCTTCAACGGCACCTTCTACAGCGCCTTTAGCATCTTCAACAACTTCTTTTGCTTTCGCAACTGTTTTTTCTACAGTACCTTCTGCTTCTGTCTTGCTATCGCCAGTAACTTTACCAAATCCTTCTTTGATAGCACCAGTTGCTTGATCCAATTTATTTTCAAGTGACATATCTCTGTCTCCTTTGCTTTTAATACGATAAACGTTATCGCTTACATTCAGTTTATGCTTATTCTTTTGCAAAGTCAAGCAATCTGCTCAAAATGAAGCAATTAAGGTAAATAGAAAGTCAACCGTTCCTTGTCGAAATCAACAGCCAACTCATACTTTCCAGCTTCATTTTGAACAATATAGCCTAGAACGACTAAACTGTCCACAAAGATATCACGACGTTTCTGAATTAATTGATCTTTTTTGAGAAACTTCAGTAAAAAAGTCGTCATATATTTGAGAGCATACTCAGGATTGACATCTCCTAAAATAGCATAAAGTTCCTGCTGTTTTTCTGTCAAAGGATACTGTTGTTTGACCTTGTAGAAATAATTGGATAGGGTCATCTTTTCTCTTGCAAAGTCAGACTTTTCAACTAAGATAGCTGCATTGGTTTGATTGCGCAATTCTGTCTCAAAAGTCTTCTCTAGCAAGGCTGGATAAACTGGACTGTCCTCTCTGATAAAAATTTCTTGATCAAGAGCCAGACTGTCTATTGATTCTAGAAAAGGGAGATTGAGAGAATAGCGTTTGTTTTCCCTTAGGATCAAACCTGCCTTTATATACTCTTCCATGAGTTTATCAACTGCCACATCTGGAAACTGAGCCTTGATTTTTCGTAGAATCACATCGTCATGCTGGTCCAGATAGTCCACCAAATCTATAAAAAATGGCTGTCGAGTCAAACGGGAGGGATTAAAAATCTGAATCATGAAGATTCCTTTCTTTACATTCTAAAAGAGGGGATGCTGCTAGTTGACTAGGATTGGTCCCTGGTTGATTCAGAGGCACAGGAAGTTCGAGTTTCCTGTAATAGTCCCTCCAAAAATCACTAATCTCCTGCTCTCCATCCCCAAATTTCATGGGAATAGTTTCAAAAATCGGTAGGATTTCAGCGATGTACTGGGAGCAGTAAAAGCCAGAACCATCTGGATAAAACGAGCTATTATAGGGTACACCTAAATGTTTGCTAGCTCTCTCTTTTACCAAGTCAGCTTCCAGCTCTGAATAGACATAAAGATCGTAGAGATGAGTTGGTTCAAAAAATTCAGCCGGTTCTTGACAAATGACACCAGCTTGCCCACTAGCATGGTAGATCAATCCGTCCAAAAAGATGGCTACATGACTATAGTAGCCCGTAGAAGCCTGGATGGCTTGCCCCATATCTGAAAGGTCCTTCACAAAAATCAAATCACCATTTTCTAACATCTTTCTCTCCTAGAAAAAAGGAGCCGAAACCCCTTTAGCTATAAGGAAAACATCATTTTCTCGTGTCAATCTCCAGTCAAATGATTACCATTAAAATAATTCATTAACTATATTCTAAGAATCACTCTAGCTGAAAATAATAAAGTAGCACCAAACTTCCAAAAGACAGAGCTAAGTATAGGATTCCTATTTGCAATCCATACAAATGCCAAAAACTACCACTAACTAAAATAAAAATCGACGTCTCAGCAACAAGGCGATGCCATTTTTTAAAAGCATGTGGGGATTTTGGTGCCATATATCGCGCCCAAAATAAGATTAATAGAACTGCTAGAAAAAAAACAGGAATTTTTCCAGCCAAGAAATTTGTATCACAGATACGGAGAAAAGACCAAGGATTGCCACAGCCTCAACCAAAAAGCGCAGTCCTTCAATCAATCGCATCATGCTATCACCTTCTATAAATAGTCAAATTAACAGTCTCAAATATTCTTTAAATATTACCCATTAAAACTTTCAGTCAACTGAGGCACCACTTGTTTCTTACGTGAAACGGCACCTGGAAGGAAAGCGTGGTTGTTTTCAAGTTTGAAGTTGAAAGCTGCTTCGACCTTGTCCATGTTTGATCCAAGAGCCAAAATTTCTGAGTTTGAGTTGACGATGTCTGTAATCATCAAGACAAAGTCTGAGTAGCCGTTTGCTGCATTAGCTGCTTGCATTGCTGCTTCGATTTCTGCTTGGCGTTCCAATACTTCAGCGATATCCACTGTGTTTACTTGAGCAACACGGACATTATTTCCGTTCAATTCAAAAGTCTTAGCATCGATGTCAATCAATTCGTCAGCAGATTTGCTGGCCAAGTTTGTACCAGCTTTCAACATAGCCAAACCATATTCTTCCAAGTTGATACCAGCCAATTCAGCCAATTCAGGCGCAATCACTTTATCAGATGGGTGAGTTGTTGGTGATTTCAAAAGAAGGGTATCTGAAATCAAACCTGAAAGCATCAAACCTGCGATTTCTTTAGGAACTGCTACACCATGTTCTTTGAACATGCGGTAAACAATAGAAGACGCTGATCCAACTGGTTCCAAACGCATGTAGAGTGGGCTTGCAGTTTCAAAGTTAGCTACACGGTGGTGGTCTACAACACCATAAACTTCTACTTCAGCGATATCTGATACAGATTGTTGGAATTCATTGTGGTCAGTCAAGATAACTTGCTCTGCACCTTCTGCTTTAGCAGAAGTGATAACACGCGGTGCTTCTACACCAAAATAGTTCAAGACAAAGGCTGTTTCTTCATTTGGAGTTCCAAGGGCAACAGCTTCCGTATCCAAACCGTAAGCTTCTTTTGCAAGGTAGGCAAAGGCTACAGATGACCCGATGGCATCTGAGTCTGGATTTTGGTGACCAAATACTAGAATCTTAGACATGATAATACCTCTTTAAATTTATTCATCTTATTGTAGCACTTTTTTCCTCTTTTGACAAAAGTAAGAGGAGCCAAAAGACTCCTCGTTAGACATCAATATGGTTGACTAGATTTTTCTCTTGATTTTCGGATAAAAATCGTTCTTTCTGTGGACGTTTCTTACGTTTGAGGAGAGCTTCGGCAGACATGGCTTCTTCCTTACTGGCAAAACCCTCTACATAGATGAGTTTGACTGGCAAGCGAGCTCGGGTATACTTGGCTCCCTTACCACTATTATGAACGGTAAGGCGTTTCTTAACGTCTGTCGTATAACCAGTATAGTAAGAACCGTCACGGCACTCCACCACATACATATATGCCTTATGATCCATAGTAAATCTCTTGAATTTCTGGTGTATAGGACCCATCATCATTGTGAACGATGAGTGGTGGCAAGACCTTAAAACCACTGGTCGATCCATCCTTGATAGCTTCGATTAAGAGCATATTGGCCTCCTTCTCACGTTTAGGATAGACAAATTGCAGACGCTTGGGTGCCAAATTGTGGCGTTGAAGCATATCTAGGATATCCAAGAGTCGATCAGGACGATGGACCATGGCCAAACGGCCATTAGACTTGAGAATACTATGAGCACTTCGACAGATTTCTTCCAGGTTAGTCGTAATTTCGTGTCTGGCCAGAAGGTAGTGTTCACTCTCGTTGAGATTAGAATGCGGATCCACCTTGAAATAAGGCGGATTGCACAAAATCATATCCACCTTACTTCCCTGAATGTGGGCTGGCATATTTTTCAAATCATCACAGATGACCTGCATCTGCTCTTCCAAGCCATTCAACTGAACCGAACGCTCTGCCATATCCGCCAAGCGTTCCTGAATTTCTACAGAGAGAATTTTTGCCTTGGTACGACTACTTGCAAAAAGTCCAACTGCACCATTTCCAGCACAAAAGTCCACAATTAAGCCATTTTTAGGAAAGCGAGGAAAGCGTGATAAGAGAACACTATCCACCGAATAGCTAAATACCTCTCTATTTTGAATGATCTTGATATCTGTCGAAAAGAGCTGGTTGATTCGCTCTCCTGGTTTTAATAATTGTTCTTCTTTCATACTTTTATTATAACAAATGATGTTAATATTACAAATATTTTAGATAATCGTATTTATGGCTTCTTCTTTAAATGCTCAAGTGCCTCACGCGTCCAAACAGGCATCATTCGAGCAAGGGGCGCAAAACCGTGCTTGATCCGATCATTTGAAAAACGTCTCCGTCTTGGTAATTGATGCTTTTCCTCTTCCAAGGTACGTATGGAAAGGCTGGCCTTCCCAGTGTATTCGTCAAAATCCACCACCTGAACTTGGACTTCATCGCCAATTTTTAAAATGTCATAGATATTTTCAATAAATCCCGTCCGAATCTCCGAGATGTGAATCAGCCCTGTCACCCCTATCTCTAACTCGACAAAAGCACCATAGGGCTGAATTCCTGTAATACGCCCAGTTAGCTTATCACCAATTTTCATTCTAGTCCTCAATTTCAATCGTTTCAATTATCACATCTTCAACTGGTTTGTCCATTGCACCAGTCTCAACAGCAGCAATGGTATCTAAGACCGCAAACGATTCTGCGTCTACCAATTGCCCAAAAACAGTGTGACGACGGTCAAGGTGAGGAGTTCCACCTTGCTCTGCATAAATCTCAGCGATTGGTTCTGGCCAACCACCACGCGCAATCTCTTTCTTAGAGTACGGTAAGTGTTGGTTTTGCACGATAAAGAACTGACTTCCATTGGTATTTGGACCCGCATTGGCCATAGAAAGAGCGCCACGAACATTATAGAGTTCTTCAGAAAATTCATCTTCAAAAGAGTCGCCGTAGATTGATTCTCCCCCCATACCAGTACCAGTTGGGTCTCCACCTTGGATCATAAAGTCCTTGATAATTCGGTGGAAAATTACACCATCATAGTAACCGTCTTTTGACAGAGCAACAAAGTTGGCTACTGTTTTGGGAGCATGTTCAGGGAAGAGCTTGATACGCAAGTCTCCATGATTTGTTTTAATAGTCGCGAGAGGACCTTCTACTGTTTCAATGTCTACTTGTGGAAAATGCAATTCTTTTTCTACCATACCAAATCCTTCTAAGGCATCAAAAATGCCATCTTCTTCTACTGTTTTTGTAATATAATCTGCTTTTTCTTTGATCTTTTCGTGGGCAACACCCATAGCAATACTGATTCCAGCATAATCAAAGAGTTCCAAGTCATTGAGACCGTCTCCAAAGACCATGACATTCTCTGGTTTCAAGCCTAAATGCTCCACCACCTTGGCTACACCTGTGGCTTTTGAACCTGAAATCGGCACGATATCAGATGAATGTTCATGCCAACGCACCATGCGAAGTTTATCTGATAAAGACTCTGGTAGGTGCATGTCATCCCCTTTTTCCTCAAAGGTCCACATCTGGTAAATGTCCGCTTTTTCATGAAAATCTGGATCCACATCCAAGTTTGGATAAATCGGATCAATAGCCTCACTGATCAGTTCTGTTCGAGTGGAGAGTTTGGCGTCATGACTGCCAACCAAGCCGTACTCAATCTCTTCTCGCTTGGTCCAAGAGACATACTCCTCAACATCTGACTTGTCAATCTGATGCTGATAAATGACCTGGCCTTTTTTATCTTCTATATAGGCCCCATTCAGGGTTACAAAAAAGTCAGGTTTGAGATCACGAATCTCTGGAACAACACCAAAAATGCCACGCCCAGAGGCGATACCTGTTAAAATCCCTTTCTCTCGCAACTGCTTAAAAACAGTGGGAATTGTAGCTGGAATAAAGCCCGTCTTTGACGTACGCAAGGTATCATCAATATCAAAAAAGACGATTTTAATCTTCTTTGCCTTATATTTTAATTTCGCATCCATCTCTCTACCTCTTTTCCATCACTCTTTCCATTATACCATAAAGCTGATGAAATTCCTTTTTTGAAAAAAGATGAAAACCTATCAAAAAGAGAGCCAGTTGAACTAGCCCTCTCTTTTCATCCTAGAACATCTCTAGAGCAATCATGGTAATCATCGTTGCATCATAGTAGTTGTCCAAAGGTAAATCTTGTGTGAAAATGTATTTATTTTGCTGAAGAAGTTTCAGATAGCCTTCTCCCTTGTCAGACGCATAGGTAATCGGGGCCAAGAAACTACCTGCCTGGTATTGATTGAGGGCCGTTCCGTTCAAGTCATAACCAGCATAAATGCGCTGCTCTTTCATAAAGAAATCCATCATCTTTTGAACGAGTTTTTGGCTTCTTTCATCCTGGCTCTGAGACAAGTGATAAGGCAAACGGCAAGCGTTATAAGAGTACGCCCCATCGTATTGAGATTCGATAGTGTTGGCATCAACAAGACGTGCCCCTGACTTCTCAGCCCAGATAAAGTCTGGCAAGAGACCCGTATCAGAATGAGAACTGATTTGCTCCAATTGCCCAAGCATCTTATCCTTAACATCTAGCCACTGTTTGTTTCCAGTCAGGTCATAGAAAGACTGGAAATAGTGAGGAAGAGTATCAGACGTCCGCATCAAGTAATAATAATCGGAATCCTTATTTGCCCAGTTTCCTACTGTTAGCACTCCTGTCTCTTCATTGTAATTGTATCGAAGAATATCTTCTAAGATTTTTTTAGCTTGTGCTTGGTATTCCTGCGCCTTATCCGGCCACTGCTTGGCAGCTTCAATCAAAGAATAAGCGATGTAGAGATCACCATCGGTTGCGTTTTGCTTCTCAACCGTTTCGCTACCATTTGTGATCACTTGCTTCCAAGACATCAACTGCGTTCCCTCGATACGATGATTTTGGTAATAGCGATAAAGACTCTCAAAATCTGCTTGTGTCGCTTGCCCTTTTTGGGCTGCTAAAACTGTTATGAGCATGCCATAACTTTGGGCTTCAGATAGAACTGTTGTCTCCTCCGAATCATTCGTCGTACGAACATAAGACTGATTGCCTTTTGTAACAAGGAACTGCTGGCTCCATTGGCTGTAAATTCGATTACGCATCTCGATTTTAGTCCTTCCTCTTGCTAAAAACAAGGCTAAACAAAAGATAGAAAGGATGAGCACAAACCAGACATATTTTAATTTATTCGTTTTCATAAATCCTCCTATCCTGCAAATCGCTTAGTTTTAACCCACTTGGTTTCTTTTCGTCGGAGTACTTTATCCAGCACGATTGAAGAAATGGAATCAACGGATACAACGATAAACATCTGTGCGTAAGAGAAATAGGCTGCCAAGGCTAACCAGATTTGTTTTGTCGTCGCTTGTCCAAATTGACTTGCCAATGCTGTCATAATTTGCATCAAATAGAGACCAATCATGAGTATCCAGTTAAAAAGCATGAGCTGGGCAATGTAGATATTGTCCGCATCAAAAGCAAATGGAACCCTGACATCTGGGAAGAAAAGATTAAGGCAGATTGCTAGCACATTCGCTAGGAAAATCAAATCTGAAAGAACAATGGCAAAGTTAAACCAAAAGAAAACACAAGAATAGTTAAAAACTTCTAATTTAACACGCCAGTTTGCTCTGCCAAATAAATGCTTAAAGTTTGAAAGAACAACTTCATAATTTCCTTTCGCCCAACGTTTACGCTGCATATAGTAACTCTTTAAGGTTTCAGGTTCTTGTTGGAAAGCCTCTGAATTATAGGCAAGGGCAATCAATTTACCACTCTGCATGATTTTGAAGGAAATATCTGTATCCTCGGTTAAGGCACCATTTTTCCAACCCCCGATGCTCTTTACAAAGTCGGTTTGAATGATAAAGTTGGTTCCTGGGATACGCCCAATTTTAAAGAGATGCCACATCCCAACGTGGTGCACGCGCTGAGTAACAACGATTTCTTGGTTGATACAACGTGTCAAGAAATTTTGATTGGCGTTTCGAGTCTTGTTGCGACCGAAAGATGCCACGTGACGTTCTGGGTCCTTCATCACTTCTTTGACAAGGAAATAAAGAGCATTTTTTTCAGGCATGGCATCTGCATCATAAACACAGATGTATTCACCTGTTG
>CAUSQY010000054.1:0-8600 GCA_963533645.1 uncultured Streptococcus sp.
AAGGTAGCTCTTATGCCTTTACCTTTGAGTTCAACCAAGATACCAATTCAGAGTTTATCAAGAAGCTTGTGACTGTTAAGTGGGATGCCAAAGGTGGTCAATGGTCTTACGTTATCAATCAAGATTTCCTTAACTCTCTAGGAATTAAAGGAACCTTTGATGCAGACTTCTACATTGAAGTTGAGCGTATTGAAACTGGTGATAAGATTGAGAATACTTTCATCAATATTGTCAATAAACAAGAAATGACTGCCAAGGTTATTACTCGTACACCAGAGCCACCTAAACCAAAACACCCAGAAAAACATGCGCTTGATAAAACAGGTCAGAAAGTTCTTGACGGTAAAGAAGTTCAAATGGGTGAATTGATTCAGTATCTTCTTGACGGTGCAACTGTTCCAGAAAGACACCATATGTTGTACCAATATGACGGTTTGGATAAGCTTGATACTAAGCATGACCGATATACTGGTAATTGGAAGGGTATCATCAAGGGTACAGAATACACAGCAGAAAAAGAGCTAACGTTGCCATACGATGTTATCCTGAAGAATGGTAAAGTGATCAAGGCAGGAGATAAGATTGCCAAAGGTAGCTCTTATGCCTTTACCTTTGAGTTCAACCAAGATACCAATTCAGAGTTTATCAAGAAGCTTGTGACTGTTAAGTGGGATGCCAAAGGTGGTCAATGGTCTTACGTTATCAATCAAGATTTCCTAAACTCTCTAGGAATTAAAGGAACCTTTGATGCAGACTTCTACATCGAAGTTGAGCGTATTGCGGCTGGAGAAGTTGAGAATACTTTTGTTAATATCGTAAATGGACAAGAAATGGTAGCGAAAGTAACAACTCATACTCCAGAACCACCAAAACCTGAAGAACCAGGCAAACCAAAACAATCACTTCCAAACACTGGATCAGCAGCAAGCATGCTTCCAGTTGTGGGAATGATTTTGGGATTGTTGAGTCTTGCAGGCCTTCGTAAGTCGAAAGAAAATTAATTTGACGAACTAAAATGAAATGATGACCACAAGTTGAATAAAGACTCTCTTGTGGTCTTTATTGAAAGGAGAAAAAATGCAAGTATTTATCGCTTCTGGACGTGTTGCATTCATTCCAAATGATGCAGTGGGCCGAACTCCAAACGGTCACGTCAGTTTCAAATTTGAATTTGTTTGTGATTCGAGTATGACTGATGATACAAATAAACCAATCCCTAGTTTCTTCCATGTACAAGTTTATGGAAAACAAGCGGAATTGATGGCTCAGAGCCTATCTAAGGGATCTCCAATTCTCTTAAAAGGAGAAATTATTCAACGACCATATAACGATGAACAAGATCAACGTCGGACGTATCAGTTTATTTCACCAAACCAACAAGGAGGAATCACTTTCCTTGAAAATAAGGAGGCATCTAACCGACGTAAGCAGGAACAACAGGGCTTTTCTCAGCCGACACCAAGTTCTAATCCTCCATCCTATCCTGAACCAATAGATGTGGATTCCCCGTTCTAAAGGGATTGAAAGCATACAAGGACACTTGTGTGCTTTTTTTGTGGTTTATTTATTGTATAAAAAGTTATATAACTTATGGTACAACAATATCTTTTGTCCCTTTAACAAAGAATTTGATATTATCCCTTAGAATAGAGGGGAATTAAGAAATAATATGAAAGGAGTGCAACAATGGCAAGACAAAAATACAATTATCTGTCTGATGAATTGATTGCTGAATCTCTTCAGGTGACCAATTACTTAGAACAAAGTCGATCTAGTCGCTTAAATATTCTTCAGTTGGATGGGGAGAAATGGTTAGAAAATTACTTTAACCGTTATGAGAAAGCCTCTCCAAGGCTACAGTTTCACATATTTCTCTTTTCGAGCTTTTATACTCGAAAAATGGAATGGTTTTTGGAAGGTGTAAGGGGGTAGTCGTTTGTTTGAGTTATTTGAAGTAGTATTTTATACCCTTATTCAACTGATTCGTGCCAGTTGGATCAATACCTTCTTTTTTCTAGGAGGCGCAGGTTATTACCTATTCAAACTCTTCCAGCCGTATTTTTTAAGACATTATCAAAGGTTATTAGCAGGTAAGACTAGTTTAAGCCAGACAATAAAAAGAGGTTGGAAAAATCGTAAAGAAATTGATTGGAAACAAGTATGGTTCAAATCAATTAGAGGGTTGTTCAATTGGATGAAGTCATTCATACCTAAACTCTTGGCGCTTGTCTCTCTCATCCTTTGGAATATTTTCTTCAGGATGTTCTACACTTTCCCTTTTGTTAAACGAGAACGGAAACGATTTGATAAAGAAATGAAACCGATTCTTTATTTTAAAAGTTATCGCAGCTTCGTTTATATGGGATTAGGTTTTAGCTTTATTGCTTTTATCTTAACCAATTACCTGGTTACTGTTTTGAGAGCTACAATCCGCTTTCTCTATTTTAGTGCCTGGTCGTTTAAAGATGCTAGTAAGGCCGTAAACTTTGACTTAAACAGCCTCTTATTTCAAAGTTTATTGAATGCTAAAGTCTTCTTGATAGCACCTATTTTAGCATTTCCAATCTTTTTATTGGGCTTAGTGATTGCCTGGAAATCTGCCTGGGTGAACTTCGAGCAGTTTCGAGACTATAACAACAATGAAGAAGGAGATGACCGTTTTGTGACGATTGATGAAATTCGTCGTCAATACAAAAAGATCCCCAATAAAGATTTAACTTATCCAGGTGAAGGTGGAGCTCCTGTACTTCATGAACTGACTCATGATTTAGCAGGACAAACACTGAGAACTCAAATGTTATGGCAAAATAGAAAAATGAGCCGATACGTGACAAATGCGGAGCGGATTTTAGGCATGTTAGCTTTTCCTTCTGGATATTATTACATTGAAGATAAGCCGACGAATCTGTTAGGAATTGGGATGACTCGTTCAGGTAAGGGTGAAGGTCATATTACTCCAGCAATTGAAATCAACAGTCGTGCTGAATTGCAGCCATCGATGGTACTAGCAGACCCGAAAGGGGAACATTATCAAGCCTCCTACAAACTCATGAGGCAACGTGGCTATGATGTCAATGTTCTTTCTTTCCAAAATATGGATTGGTCTATGTCTTTCAATCCGCTAGCTCTAGCCATCGCTGCCGCAAAGAAGGGCTACTATGAGAAAACTCAAACCTATGTCAATGCAGTCGCAGAATCCATTTATCCGAAACAAAAAGGTGGAGAGAAGGGGAATGCTGAATACTTCCGTAAGTCTTCTATATCCCTGTTTAATGCTCTTACAATGGCTTTGATGGACCGAGCTAATGAAACTGTTCAAAATGGTGAAGACGATGCCTGGGATACCATTACGATCCCTAACGTTGCGAAATTCTTGGCGACAATGGGGTCTGAAGAAGTCTTTGTAGATGGTGCTGGAGAAATCGTCGAGAATCCAAGCAGAGAACAACAAGTATCGAAAAAGTCAAAAATCACAGTCTATTTTGATAATTTGAGACAAGTCAATCAACAACAATTCTCGAAATTTAGACAAATGGCTGATATCGAATTTCGTGCTTCAGACTTTGGTGGTGATGAGACTAAAGGGAATGTCTACTCTAGCATGATGACAGGAATCAATCTGTTCTTGCAAGACAACGTGGCCAAACTGACTTCTAAAAACTCTATTGATTTAGAGTCTGTTGGCTTCCCACGTCGATTATCTGTCAAGCTGAGATCAAGCACCAACAGTCAGCTTAAAAACGAATTTAAGCACAAAACTGCTAAAGTAACGATTACAGGATTGAAGAAGTGGGGTAAAGTCGAAAAGAAAGTCGATTATATAAAGCAAGCGACAGCTTTAGTCGATGGGGAAGGCTATCTTACTTATGCCATTGAGCCTAAACTTCCAGATCAGTTTACGGTAACGATTGATTTCAACCATAAGAATAATGGCCATTCCCCTGTTCGAGATCAAGTCTTCCAATTTTCAGCTGAAAAAGTCTATCGAAAAGTTGGAGATAGTCTAGAACTAGATGAGTATAGCAAGAAGCCGATTTTAGATCATATCGATATAACCGTCCTTAAGAATAAAGAAGATACCCAAAATCTTCTCCAGGAGTCGGATATTGAGCTGGTCTATTCAGATAAACCAAAAGTCATTTACCTGGTAACACCGCCAAACCGAACAGAGTATAATGGGATTGTTTCGTTATTCTTAGATCAGCTATTCAATGCTAACTATGAGCTTGCTCTCTCAAGTGGTCGTAAATGTATTAATCGGATTCTCCATATCTTAGATGAGTTTACAAATATCCCTGCGATTCCTCACATGGATACAAAAATATCTATTGGATTGGGACAAAACATTCTCTATTACCTATGGATTCAAAATCTGGAGCAATTGGATGATAAATACGGCCAAAATGTTGCTCGAACAATTATGGACAACTGTTCATTGAAGGTTTATGTTAAAACAACATCTTCAGATACCAATAAGAAATTTAGTGCTGACCTGGGTACACGTACCATCACCAGAAGACGGCGCTCCAGCAATATCTTGGACGAAGCCAATCCAAATGTAGCTGTCGAGAATCCAAAACAAGAGTTGTTGACACCAACACAATTGGCCAAGCTCCAGGAAGGAGAAGCGGTTATCTTACGTGGAGTCAAGGGACGGGATAATGCTGGACGTAAGGTCACAACGGATCCAATCTTCGCACATGATAAGAACAGCTTCCCTTACAAGTACATGTTTTTACAAGAGGAGTTTGATACATCGATGACTCTTGCGGATATTCCAGTCGAAAGTGCGCACCGTGAGCTAGAACTTCAGGAGATCGCAGTTGATGCAGGTACAGCCTTCAACAACATCATAGACTGGAGGCAACGTTTGACCATGCCTCTCCTCAGCAACAATGGAGAAACTCCTAAACTATCAGGTCGTCATAGTAAAGGACAAAAGGTACAATCCCAATCATTTACATCTACAGATGAACTATTCCAGGCGGCTGTAGCTAGTGTCATTCACGGTGACTATGATTATTATGATGATGGAGATGATTTCTTTGCGGATGAAGTTATCTAAAAAGATATATAATAAGTTGTATAAACACTTGCAAGAAAAAAAGCTGTTTGCTATAATAAAATAAACAATGGTTAGGAGATAAATGATGAAAGCAAAGCACTTTTTAAGAATTGTTTTAGTAGGTTTAGCCTTGATTTTACTTGGAGCTTGTGGTCAAAAATCACCTGATTCTATTGCTAAAAATGTGCTAAAAGATAGCTATACAGGCTTTTCACAAGAAGATGGTTATGAGAGTCTTGATTTTAAAGGTGGAGTAGGAACTACCTTAAAATTTGACAAAGAAAAGAGAACTATTTCAAATAACTACGGTGAAAGTATTAACTACAGTGTGCTTTCAGAAGAACAAGTAAAGTCGATTCCAGCCTCTTTCAGGGGAACTATTGTTAGTTTAGAAAGTCAACTGAAAGGAAAAGACAATTTTACAATCGCTGTTGATTATAGGGATATAGGTAAGCCTGAAGAAGCAGAGGCTTATTATCAAGTCGTCTTGACCGAGGGTGGTAAAAAAATCCGAATCATTGAGCTACGTCGTGGCTATAAAGAAGACAATGCTTTCTATGATTTTAATGGAACAGCAGATTAACTTACAGAAAAGTCTCAATTACTTGAGGCTTTTTTATTGTCAGAATTTCATTGTCCCTTTAAAAACGATTTTGTCATTATCGAATATGATAGGGGTATCTTAAAAAGAAAGAAGGTACCTTTAGTGCACTATCAAACCTTTTCAGATTTGGTGAATGAGGTCAAGGATCTCAATGGTGAAATCACAGGCGAGAATGCAAAAAAACTGGCGGAATTCTATTCCTACTGGGGAAACTATTTAGAACCGACTCCTGCATTTATGGCATTTCTAGCCTATTTGCCAGGAGGGATTGCCAAGGCTCTTTATCAAATCACTTCCAGCCTAGAACATGTTTTTAATAATATGTTCAAGCTCTTTGGGCTTTTCGGATATTTGGGGGATCAGAAGACAGTCATTGGTCAATTTTTCTACTGGTTTCAGATATTAGGAACGTCCTTGTTTACTCTGATTTTGGTTGTGTCGGTCGTCGTAGGAGTCTTTACTAAGCCAGTAAAGTATAAGGGGGTAATTATTAATTTCCTTTTGGTAACTGCAGTAACCTCGGTTTTGCCTTTAGCTTTGACCACCATCTCAACAGCAGTGGCACAGGATGCTATGTCTATCCAGACAGTCTCCAGTGAAGCGCCATCTGGTAGTCAACCAACTTCCTCCTTGGCTCTTCAACCTATGAAAAATAATGTGGTAGACCTAAAAGTCTTAATATACAAAGATTTTTCTACAGAGTTGTTTCCAATGGATGATTATGGCTATATCAAGCCTGTTCAGGAGGGCTCTACCCCTGTCAATAATATCACGGATAACCCTGCACAGAGGGACACGACTGATTTTGCGACCAAGATTGATTTTGGGGCAAACTATGGTACGACAAATCCAAAAATGTTAGATGATATACAGAAAAACGACAAAGTAGCAGGGATTAAGGGCTTGTTCCTCCATAAGTTGAATTCTAATAACACTGGAGTTGAAAGTATCACAGAACACCGAGTCATCAATCAATTGAGTGCTTTTGAATCCGTTTATATGCGCTATAAAGTCAACTGGATAGGGATGTTTCTTCAGTACATTATCCTTGTTGTTCTCTTGGTCAGCATGATCATTAAGCTCGCCAAATCAGTTTTTGATATTCTGATTGAAGCAATGATTTCTCCGATTCTTGGTTATAGCTCCCTATCAAACTCAAAGAAATACAAAGAGTTGTTAAGAACGATTGGTGGTGCCTTCGCAGGAATTTTCTTTGAAGTTATCATTATGCGTGTAACACTTGAGATTTTCAGAGATTTGCCAATCCTATCTGTTTCAGCAGTATCTAAGCTTTCTGGGGGGTTCTTTGATGGGCTGAACATGTGGGAACAGTGTCTCGCAGCTGCCTTTGTCTATGTGGGGGTATTCTTTGCAGCCATGCAAGGAGTGGCCATGATCGAGCGCTGGCTTGGAGTTTCAACGGGTCATAGTGAAACAGCTCAACAACTGCTCGGAGCTATGATGATGGGCAATGCCTTTGCGGCTGGAGCAGGAGGTGTCTTTAATGGGGGTATGGCGCTTGGTCAATTTGGTATGGATATGGCTAAAAAAGCTCCAGATGCCCTGTCTAAAGGAAGTCAGATTCTGGGGAATAGCCTTGCAAGAACTGGAGGTGGTATTCAAGGTGCTTTGAACTCTGTAAAAGACCAGGGCTTGATGAATGCGGCCAAAGGTGGTGTAAGTAATATGGTTGATTTAGCAGAATGGAAAGCATTTGAAGCCATGCAAAATACGAAAGGGGCAGTTGGCAATGCTTTAAATAACTTGGATGATAAAGCTGCCTCTGCTCAAAATGCGACCTATAACGCTTTGAAAAACGATGCGGTTCCTGGAATTGATCAATTTGGACCAGTTGACATTCCTGAGCCACCAATCGATCCAGGAACAACGGATGCACCTATTGTTGATTCAACTCCTTCAGCTGAAGAAATAGGGTCCCCAATTCAAGATCCACCACTTCAAACTGAAGGAGCGGAGCTACCAATTAAAGAGTCAACTCATCCAACTGGAGGAACGGAAGCTCCAATTCAAGTTTCACCTCATCTAACTGGAGGAACGGAGCCACCAATCCAAAATTCATCTCATCCAACCGGAGGATCAGCATCACCAACTCAAGATTTATCTCATCTAACTGGAGGAATGGAGCCACCAACCCAAGGTTCATCTCAATCAGTTGTAGAATCGACACAAGCACCGAAACAACCAGACTCTTCTCAACAAAAATTTCAACAGAGTATGAGTCAAATGAATTACATGAACCAACAGATGCAACAAGCAGGACAGCGTATGCAGGGAGGACGTCATATCACAGGTGCTGAAAGTCCTGAAGAGGAGGAATAGGATGAATTATGGATTTAACAGGGAAGAATATTGTTATCACAGGAAGCTTACGTCCTCTAACTAGAGAAGAAGCCATACGATTTTTAGAAAGTAAAGGGGCTGTCGTGCAAAACTATGTGTCTTCTAGGACAGATATATTGGTTGTAGGACACAAGCAGTTGAATCTTTTTGATCCAGATAAAAGTTCTAAGAAGCATGATGCAGCGCTTAGAAGACTATCAGAAGGCCAATTGATTACTTTTCTTTCTGAAGAATCATTCTTTGATTTAGTTAAGAAGTCTCAAGATTGAGGCTTCTTTTATTGTGCAAAAAAGTATATAACTTTTTGTGTAATTACTTCCTGAAAGATAATGGCAAAAATGCTATTGTCCCTTTAAAAGATATTTTCGATTATTCATTATAATGTGAGTGTCAAAACAAATGTAAAGGAGAAATCAATGTACGGTGAAAAATACGGTGTACCTAGAGATATCTATGCCAAAATCAAGATTATAGGTCTTCTTATTCTAGATATTGCTTTTGTAGGAATTACTGGCGTAATCGCTTTGAGCGTTGGCTTAAAAATCTTTCCTAAAAGCCAGTGGATACAGA
>CAUSQY010000055.1:0-8541 GCA_963533645.1 uncultured Streptococcus sp.
TGGAGGAAGGAAAAGAAATCGCCGTTGTGGAAGTGCTCTTTGCCAGTGCCGACCAGGAAACAGTAAAGGTCAAATATCAAGAACTGACAGCTCAGTATCCAGACAATTATTTGGCAATCTACGACTTGCCGCTGGATACTGACCTTAACACCCTGCCGCATTATCCGTCGGTAGCTATAAGCAAGGAGGAGTTTGATTAGTCTATGAAAACTATTGGTCTGATTGGTGGTATGAGTTGGGAAAGCACCACATCTTACTACCAAATCATCAACGAAACCATCAAAAAAGAGCTGGGTGGCTTGCATTCAGCTAAGATTCTACTTTATAGTGTTGATTTTGCAGAGATTGAGCATTATCAGGCAGTTGGAGACTGGGAGAAAAGCGGTCAACTTTTGACAGATATTGCTCAGCGCTTGGAGCAAGCTGGTGCAGATTTCATCGTTATTTGTACCAACACCATGCACAAGGTTGCTCCGCAGATACAAGAAAAGATTACGATTCCAATCTTGCATATTGCGCAGGCAACTGCGCAGGCCTTGTTGGCTGACGGTATTCAAAAAGTCGGCCTCCTAGGGACCAAGTACACCATGACTCAAGATTTTTACAAGGAGAAATTAATAGAGTCTGGGTTAGAAGTGCTGATTCCAGACCAAGCTGGTATTACAGAGGTCAATCGAATCATTTATGACGAACTTTGCCTAGGGAACATCAAAGAAAGCTCAAAGCAGACTTATCTTGCCGTTATAGATGATTTGAAAAAAGCAGGCGCTGAAGCTGTTATCTTGGGGTGTACCGAGATTGGTCTTCTCGTCAAGCAATCCGATACTGACCTGCCTCTCTATGACACAACAGTGATTCATGCAGAGAAAGCAGCGGAGTGGGCGGTAAATAAATGATTATTGAAGACAAGCACAACCGTAGGGTAGGGCATATAACTTTGTTTAGTGATGTGCCGGATAGTGTGGTTGAATTAGGGAAAGGGATTGATTTTTAAAATGGTAGAAGAATTCGATGATATATTTGAAGATGATATTACTACTCTGACATTTACTTATGCGGATGATGTAGTCATTCCAGAAATTCCGGATGCAGAAGGGATTCATGTTGTAGAAAGAACAAATAATCAACTAGTTATAGAGCATACCCGCGATGATGATGAGGTCTATGATTATATAAAGAGTTGCGGATTAACAAGTCGCCCTATAAAACTTTCGATTGAATTTTTTGCTTACGAAGATCCTGAGGAAGAAGAAAATTTTTAGAATTTAATGGAGAAATCTATGATTCAACTCATCATCAACGCATTTGTTGAAAAAGAGAAGACTGGGGCAGTCGTCGAAGTCTTGTATGCTAGTGGCGACCACGAAAAAGTGAAAGCTAAGTATGAAGAACTAGTTGCACAATATCCTGAAAACTATTTAGCTCTCTATGATATACCGCTAGATAAGGATTTGAATACACTAGATCACTACCCATCAGTATGGATTGGGAAAGAGGAGTTTGAGTAGGGTTAATATGGTAAATTTTAATATCTTTGAATATGAACAAATGATTGGTGATTTAATTCACGATACTTTTTATGTAGGATTAACAAGAAGAGGTAAAATAAAAGGGATCAGGCAATTCTCAGAAGTTATAGTTAGAAAAATATTAAATATTGGGAGTGATACTTATTTTACATTAGGAAAAGCTGAGCATATGGAACAATTTAAGAAACTTTCCAACAATAGGAAAGTGTATTTAAAAGCCTCCATTGAGAAGATACGCCCATTGGGAAATGATGGAACACATACTCAACATACAGAGGAGTTTTCTGATGATGAACTTAATCAAGTAAAAGATGGCTTATTTGATTTATATGCTTATCTCTTTATTGATTACTTTTTGAAGTATCCTATGAATTTATTGTCTCCTGCTCAGGTCATGGGTGATTTTTCGCTGTTGCCCCCAATTATAAGATATAAGACTTTACAATATTTGTATGATAATGAAGCTAATCTACAAATCGCAAACAGGTACTGTTTATCAATTATAAAAACTTATGATAAACCTACTGCTTTTAGGTGGTTAGAAGAGGAAAGGGAAAGGCTTTATCAGATACATTATCCAACTCAAGAAGAAGCTGAGGAATATTATATTAATCGAGGAGTTCAAATTTCTTCAACTCAAATTCAAGTGAACATTCAATTATGGAGGTACAGTAACGTATATGATTTATTAAAAGATAAGGTTATAGACCCTAGAACTTCTGTTAATGAATCAGGTAAAATGTATTCAAATTTTGAACAAGCGAAAAAATGTTATGAAAATAATAATGTTCTTACTTCAAGTAATATAGAGGAAGCTAAAGAATTCTATAATGCTGTGAAATATAAGTTTTCTAACAATATTGAAAAAGTTAAAAATTTCTATAGGTTAAATAATTTATATTTTCCTGAAAACGATGAGCGTACTTTTGATGAATTCAAAGATTTTGGAGAATTAATGGAATTTGTGTTTATGGGCAGGAGGCAATATAGCTAGAAAATAGTTAGATCATTTATTGGAATAGTTTGATGAATTTAAGTCTCGATACCTGAATATCCAGAAAAATATTTCGCAATTTATAATGTGTTTATGAATGTGGATTTAAATATAGTAGAAATTCCCCATCCTTGTGTATTTGGAAAGAAGACATTGAGTGAGAAATAGTATTTATATAATGTTTTTCAAGAAAGAAAGGAAAATTAAACATGATTGAAAGATATAGCCGCCCTGAGATGGCGAACATTTGGAGTGAAGAAAATAAATATCGTGCCTGGCTTGAGGTGGAAATCTTGGCTGACGAGGCATGGGCTGAGTTGGGGGAAATCCCTAAGGAAGATGTGGCTTTGATTCGCGAAAAGGCGGACTTTGACATTGACCGTATTTTAGAGATTGAGCAGGAGACGCGCCACGATGTGGTTGCCTTCACACGTGCGGTTTCTGAGACACTTGGTGAAGAGCGCAAGTGGGTTCACTATGGGTTGACTTCTACCGACGTGGTGGATACTGCCTATGGTTACCTCTACAAGCAGGCCAACGACATCATTCGTCGTGACCTTGAAAACTTCACCAACATCATCGCTGATAAGGCTAAGGAGCACAAGTTTACCATCATGATGGGTCGTACCCACGGTGTGCACGCTGAACCTACAACTTTTGGTCTGAAATTGGCGACTTGGTATAGCGAAATGAAGCGCAACATCGAGCGTTTCGAGCATGCGGCTGCTGGTGTGGAAGCTGGTAAGATTTCTGGTGCGGTTGGGAACTTTGCCAACATCCCACCATTTGTAGAGCAATATGTTTGCGATAAACTTGGTATCCGTGCTCAGGAAATCTCTACACAGGTGCTTCCTCGTGACCTTCATGCTGAGTACTTTGCAGTTCTTGCTAGCATCGCGACTTCAATCGAACGTATGGCAACGGAAATCCGTGGTCTGCAAAAGTCTGAACAACGTGAAGTAGAAGAGTTCTTTGCCAAAGGTCAAAAAGGCTCTTCAGCAATGCCTCACAAACGTAACCCTATCGGTTCTGAGAACATGACAGGTCTTGCGCGTGTCATCCGTGGTCACATGGTGACAGCCTATGAGAACGTCGCTCTCTGGCACGAACGTGATATTTCTCACTCATCAGCTGAGCGTATCATCACACCAGATACAACTATTTTGATTGACTACATGCTCAACCGTTTTGGAAATATTGTCAAGAATTTGACGGTTTTCACAGAAAACATGATCCGCAACATGAACTCGACTTTTGGTCTTATCTTTAGCCAACGTGCCATGTTGACCTTGATTGAAAAAGGTATGACCCGTGAACAAGCCTATGACTTGGTGCAACCGAAAACAGCCTACTCTTGGGATAACCAAGTAGACTTTAAACCACTTCTGGAAGCCGATCCAGAAGTAACTTCACGCCTCACTCAAGAGGAGATCGACGAAATCTTCAACCCTCTTTACTACACCAAACGAGTGGATGATATCTTTGAACGTATCGGACTTGGTGACTAATCATAAAATAAAAAAGCGAGATTGAATCTCGCTTTTTTCTATTCTTGTTGAAGAGGTTTAGTCTTCTTTTCTCTTAGTCAGTCCATAGGCTGCTAGAGTCGCCATGAGTCCTGCTGCGACCAAGCTTGCAGAGTTTTGACTTCCTGTTGCAGGGAGTTGTTTCTCATCTGCTTTGGTAGTAGTTGGTGCAGTTTGCTCAGCTTTCTCAACGGCAGTGCCGACTTCAACGACTTGAGTGACCGCTTCCTGTGTTACCACGCTATTGACAAGCGTTCTTTCTTCTTTTCCATCAGCAGTAGTACTTACAGAGTAGAAGGCAGTACGGTGGCCGTTAGCGCCCTTAGTAACAACTTGTGTTTGTCCTTTTGGTAATTGAGGATTTTCACGTGTCACAGTAGTGAATGGAATTTCTTCCTCTTGGATGTCCAGTCTAGGTTTTGTTTCTGTGGCTGGAGCAAGACCGTGTTCGTCTCCTACATGGGTTACAAGGGTCCCGACTTCAATAACTTGGGTCACTGCTTCTTGAGTCACAAGGCTATCTACAAGAGTTTTCACTTCCTTACCGTCAGCACTAGTGCTCACAGAGTAGTAATGACTGCGACGGCCGTTAGCGCCTTTAGTAACGACTTGAGTCTTCCCTTTGAGCAAGAGTGGATTTTCACGTGTCACAGTAGTGAACGGAATCTCTTCTTCTTGGATATCCAGTCTCGGTTTCGCTTCGGCAGCTGGAGCAAGGCCACTTTCATCCCCTTTGTGGGTAATAGGGGCACCGATTTCAACCACTTGGGTCACAGGTTCTTTGGTTACTTGGCTATCTAGAACGGTTTCTGTTTGTTTACCATTTTCAGTAAGGACAGAGATGTAATGAGTGCGTTCACCATCTACACCGGGTGTGACAATCTTTTCTTGCTTAGCTGGGAGGTTCGGATTTTCTTTTTTGATAACCTCAAAAGGAATCTTTTCTGCTCTTGTGATGAGTTCCGGTTTGGTTTCAACATTGGCAGCTAGTTCGTTTTCATCGAGGCTTCCTGAGTGGGTTGCCGCTGGTTTGAGGCCTAGGCGGGCTGCCTTGAGTTTGGCTACGAGAGCGTCTAACTCGGCTTGTTTATTACGATTGAGGTTGTAGTTGAGGGCTTCTTTAGCTGCATTTAGGGCGTCCAAGCTTTCCTTGCTGTATCCATCCAAGCTTGCAGGGATTTGAGCAAGTTCCTCACGGAGGGCATTGTAGTTAGCGCGGAAGTAGTCTTTGTTATTATCTGCAAAGGCAGTCATGAGTTCAAAGATTTCTTCTTCCTTGTACTCAGCGCTTGGTCTATCTGCCCAGATGGCAAGCATGCTTCCAACTGTTGGAAGGTCTACTTCAGGATATTTGGTAGATGCAAGCTGGTTAAATGGTACTTTGCCAGAGTTTTCAAGTGCTTTTGATAGTGGGTAGGCTTCATCTGGTTTGTGATTACCTAGCACGTAGTACCAGTCTCCGTTGGTGTTGAGGAGTTTATATCCTTTGCTTGCTAGGTACTGAGGCGTTGCAAGGTTGTAACCCCACCATCCCTTAGACCAGTAAGAGATGATGACATCCTTGTCAAACTCAACATCATCCTTGTCCTCGTAGTAGAAACCATCGTTGAAGGCCATTGGTTGAAGGCCTCTTTCTTTGGCCATGGCAGCAAGGGTGTTAGAGTACTCAGCAAACTTGCCATAGAGTCCATACCATTTGAGGTAGTACCAGCCTTGGGCGTTGGTGGCATCATTGGCATATTCGTCTGTACCGTAGTTGAAGATCTTAGTCTTGCCTGCAAAGAAGTCCATGTACTTGCCGATGAGGGCTTTGACAAAGTTCATCGCCTCTTCGTTTTCAAGGTCCATGGTTGTTTTGGAGACCTTGTCAAAGTTGGCTTGAGGATTTTTGATACCTAATTTTTCCATAGCGACGAGCATGGCATCCATGTGACCTGGGCTGTTGATCGCTGGGATGAGTCCGAGGCCTTTTGATTTTGCGTACTCGATCAATTCAGTGATTTCAGCTTGACTAAGAGTGGTTCCGTTTGGATCATCGTAGTAAGCTTTTGTTCCTTCGATGATAGCCTTCTTGACATCGTCACTTGCATAAGTTTTGCCGTTAGCTGTGATGGTCATGTCATCAAGGAGGAAGCGAAGTCCATCATTCCCTAGGAGAAGATGCACATCAGAGTATCCGAGTTCGCTCGCCTTGTCTACGATGCGTTTGAGTTGGTCAAGCGTGAAGTATTTACGTCCGGCATCGATGGAGATTACCTTGTTCTTGGCAAGTTTTTCAACTTCACGTTTCGCGTCTTCTTCTTTTTGAGCTTCTGGTGTGAAGGTCAAATTGCTGACAGCTTCTTGGAGTTTTGCGATTGCTTGGTCAATGGTGTCTTGTTGGGCACGGCTGAGGTTGCTATCGAGTGAGCGAATGGCTTTTTCAGCTTCTTTGACAGCTGCGACACTTTCTGCAGTATAGCGGTTAAGGTCTGTTGGGACTTCTTTCAGAGCTTGCTCAGCAGACTCATAGTCGGCAGCAAAGTACTCAGCGTTTGCATTTGCGAAATGACGCATGAGTTTGAAGAGGCGTGATGGTGAATAACGTTGAGCTGGGTCATCTGCCCAAGTAGCTACCATACCGCCGATGAACGGGATATCTGCTCCTTCAGATTTTGGTACTGAAGTAATTGGAGTGCTCTTGATACCGTTGAGGCCTTGGTCGAGGTTGTACCAGCCTTGGCCGTCGGCATTTCGTCCGAGAACATAGTACCAAGCATCGTTGGTATTAAGGATTTGGTGACCTTTTTCAACTAGAAGTTTAGAAGAAGCGACGTCGTATCCGCCCCATCCACCAGTCCACATAGAAACGATGATATCTTTGTCAAAAGTACCAGAACTAGTATCACTATTGTAGTAAATGCCATCGTTGAAAGCCATTGGCTTAAGACCGTGAGATTTGACAATGTGAGCAAGATCATTAGCGTAAGTGATAAATTTACTATATTTTCCTTGTGTTTGAAGGACAGTCCAACCTTTAGCGTTTGTAGCATCGTTGGCATACTCGTCAAGTCCGATGTTAAAAATATCAGATTTGCCAGCGAAGTAAGCGGCATACTTGTCGATTAACGCTTTGGTAAATTCAACTGCTTCTTTGTTATCAAGGTCAACGGTACGGGCAGATTCTTTTCCCAAGTAGTTGAAGTTCGGTTTTTGAATGCCTAGTTCTTTCATAGCATGCAAAATCGCATCCATGTGACCAGGGCTATTTACAGTTGGGATGAGACCAATACCTTTGTTTTTAGCGTAGTTGATCAAGTCCGTCATCTGACTCTCTGTCAAATGGTTGCCGTTTGGATCCTTGTAGTAGGCATCAGTTCCGTTTTCGAGTGCACGTTTGACATCGTCACTTGCATAGGTTTTGCCATTGGCTGTGATCGTCATGTCGTCCAGCATAAAACGCATGCCATCATTTCCAACTAGTAAATGAAGATCAGTATAACCGTAGTGTTTGGCTTTGTCGATGAGTTCTTTTAGTTGGTCTGGAGAGAAGTACTTGCGTCCAGCGTCGATTGAGATCATTTTTCTTTTTGCCAGTTTTTCATTTACCTGAGCTGCTCGTTCCGTGCTAGGAGTGGCTACTGCAGGTGTGACGGCTTCATTTTTCTTTTCTGAAGGAGTACTTTCGGCAGGAGTTTCAGCTGGGGCAGGGCTTTCTTTCTCGGCAGTAGGAGTTGGAGTAGCATTTTCTGTTACAACTGGTGCGCTTGACTCTTTTGTTTTTGGAGCAACTGTTCGAGGAGCCTCCTGGTCTTCTTTGACCTCCTCTTTTACAGGTTTGTCAGCCTTTTCTTCCAGTTTTTCTGGAACCTTGGAGTCTACAGCTTCTTCGGTTGCTTGTGGACTCTCCTGAATCGTTTGGACAGTTTCTTCAGCTGTTGGAGCTGGAGTAATCCCGTCGGCAGATACGACTTGTGCGCTAAAAGCAAATCCTATAAGTACAGAAGCTGCCCCAACCGCGTATTTACGAATGGAGAAGCGCTGTTTCTTTTCTAGTTTCATGACAAAACCTCCTTGTTATTATCATATATGATAGCGTTTACATAAAACCAATTTTATTTTATTATCTAAGGAGTAAAATGTCAAGTGGGTTTATATAAGAACTATAATAAATAGAGGAAATCATAAGATTTAGGAGAAATTTGCTAATAAGGGATAAAACAGAGGAAAAACCAAACGAAAATTTAACTTGTTTTTAGTAAAAATGCTACTAATTAAATAAGAGCCCTTCATAGCGTTTTCACAACTTCTTTCTCGTGCTCTAATGAATAGAGAAAAAGCCTGAGCTAGGCTCAGGCTTTTTCTTAATGACCTCGGTTACATGAGATGAATTTGATTTTGTAGTAGTCTGCTCGCTTATAAGTTTCACTATAGGCAAGGACTTGGCCAGTGGCCTCGAGTTTTGTAGTCTTCGTTTGGAAGACAGTTGGGAATTGTGTATCGATTCCGAGTA
>CAUSQY010000056.1:0-8047 GCA_963533645.1 uncultured Streptococcus sp.
ATACCGGCACTAAAAAAGTTATTTTGATGCCAGCAAGTACGAAAGGTGAAGAAGAGAAAAACCAGCTCTTGGGGAAGTTGATTACCTATCAATCAATGAAGTATGAAGAGCAGCAAAAACGAAGGATAGAGGAGGTGGATGTCGAGATTGCCTATTATGAAGGAGATTGGTCATTTTTCCCTTATAACGAGAAGCGAAAGGAAAATCTCTACAATCCAATTATTAGCTTGGTCAATGATTCTGATATGATGTGGGATGAAAAAGCTTCCCTGTCAACAACAGGTTTAAATAATCCCATTAAAATCGAAAATACAGCTCAACATCAAAAAGAGGTGACAGCGTTAGTTGAGAAATTATCAGATGGGAATTATTTAAAATTTTCATCTATTCAAGCCATTCAACAAGAGAAAGTAGATTCTTATCGAGATGCTGTTCGGAATTTCAACATACTCTTTGCTTTGGTTGGTCTTCTTAGTATGATGATTTCCTACTTCTTACTAGTAACAACTTTCTTATTGAAGCGAACAGATATTATTACCAAGAAGTTTATGGGCTGGAAATTGATAGATCGGTATCGTTCCTTGCTGGGTCTTCTATTAGCTGTCTATAGCCTTCCTTTTGTAGCCCTGCTATTCTTTACACAGGCACTTTTCCCGCTCCTACTTTTTGCAGGATTTACAGGCTTAGATATCCTGTTTGTGCTTTTCTTGGGTTCTAAGATGGAAAAACGAAATGTAGTGCAGTTATTGAAAGGGGATCACTTATGATAAAGTTGGAAAATGTTACGAAAACCATTGGGGAAAAAGTTATTTTGGAGAACTTATCTCTAAAGATTAACCAAGGGGACTTAGTTGCGATAGTTGGAAAGAGTGGCAGTGGCAAGTCAACCTTATTAAATCTATTGGGTTTGATAGATGGTGATTATAGTGGACATTATGAAATTTTCGGTCAGCAAAATGTACCTGTCAATTCTGTTAAGTCGCAAGCGATTATCCGCGAACATATCTCCTATCTGTTTCAAAACTTTGCTCTGATTGATAATGAAACGGTAGAGTATAATCTCATGCTGGCTCTAAAGTATGTAAAATTATCCAAGAAGGACAAAGTCAAAAAGATAGAAGAAATTTTAGAGAGAGTGGGATTGTCATCAACCCTACATCAGAAGGTTTCAGAGTTATCTGGAGGGGAACAGCAACGAATCGCAGTTGCTAGAGCCATTTTAAAACCGAGTCAGCTCCTGTTAGCAGATGAACCAACCGGCTCTCTAGACCCTGAAAATCGAGATTTGGTTTTAAACTTTCTCTTAGATATGAACAAGGAAGGGAAAACGGTCATTATCGTTACCCACGATGCCTATGTAGCTCAACAATGCCATCGAGTCATTGAATTGTGAAAGAGAATGTGGAGAGTTCGTTGATCTCTTCATCTTACCTGTAATTGGACAATTGTATTTTTAAAAACTCAAATAGTATAAATAAGCTTATTATATGTAAAAATATATCATATAATAAGCTTTTTCTTGATTTAAATGAAATAAAATACAGTTTTTTCTTGACAAACGAAAATGAGAAGAGTATTATTTATACAACAATAAAGTATAAAAATAAAAGGAGGCTCTTCTATGAATAAAGTGAAGAAGGTGTTGATGACGATGTTTGGTTTGCTTATGTTTCCCTTATTATTTGCTTGTAGTAACACTCAATCCCAAGGTGTTGAAGCCATTAAGGCTAAAGGAAAATTGGTGGTGGCCCTAAATCCAGAGTTTGCTCCATTTGAATACCAGAAATTGGTTGATGGGAAAAATCAGATTGTAGGTTCAGATGTTGAGCTAGCTAAAGCCATCGCAAAGGAACTAGGTGTGGAAGTGGAATTCTCTCCAATGAGTTTTGACAATGTACTGGCTAGTCTTGATTCGGGCAAGGCCGATCTTGCCATATCAGGAGTTTCTAAGACGGAGGAGAGAAGTCAAGTTTACGATTTTTCAATTCCCTACTACACTTCGAAAAATAAGGTTATTGTAAGAAAATCTGAATTAATGAATTACCAATCAGTCAAGGATTTGGCTCAGAAAAAGGTTGGAGCACAGAAAGGCTCAATCCAAGAGACTTTGGCCAAAGAAACCTTGCAGGATTCTTCTCTCGTTTCACTTCCTAAAAACGGAAATTTGATAACAGATTTGAAATCAGGGCAACTGGATGCGGTTATCTTTGAGGAACCAGTGGCGAAAGGATTTGTAGAGAATAATCCAGACCTAGCCATCGCTGAGTTTGATTTTGACAATGAAAAAGAAGATTCCTACGCTGTTGCGATGAAAAAAGATAGTAAAGAATTAAAAGAAGCGGTTGATAAAACCATCCAGAAGTTGAAGGATTCTGGGGAGTTGGACAAATTGATTGACGATGCTTTTAAAGCCTCTATCGAAAAATAGAAAGAAGGAAGAGAAATGAGTAAGGAAAAAGTCATTTTAGCCTATTCAGGTGGATTGGATACATCAGTTGCTATTACGTGGTTAAAAAAAGACTATGATGTGATCGCTGTTTGTATGGATGTGGGTGAGGGAAAAGATTTGGAGTTCATCCATGATAAAGCTCTCAAGGTTGGGGCTGTTGAGTCTTATGTCATTGATGTTAAGGAAGAATTTGCTAATGACTATGTTTTAGTGGCCCTTCAGGCTCATGCCTACTATGAACAGAAGTATCCCTTGGTATCTGCTCTGAGTCGCCCTCTTATTTCAAAAAAACTCGTTGAAATAGCTCATCAGACGGGGGCAACCACAATTGCCCATGGTTGTACAGGCAAGGGAAACGACCAAGTTCGGTTTGAAGTCTCTATTGCGGCTTTGGATCCCAATTTAAAAGTAGTTGCGCCTGTTCGTGAGTGGAAATGGTCTCGTGAAGAAGAAATCCAATATGCCAAAGAAAACGGCGTCCCAGTTCCTGCTGACCTTGACAATCCTTACTCTGTCGATCAAAATCTTTGGGGACGCGCAAATGAATGTGGTGTTTTGGAAAACCCTTGGAACCAAGCGCCAGAAGAAGCATTTGGAATCACATCTTCTCCAGAAGAGGCACCAGACAGTCCAGAATTTATTGACATTGAGTTTAGTTGCGGGGTGCCCATCTCCCTCAATGGAGAGAAGATGAAAGTGGCGGCTTTGATTCAAAAACTAAATGAAATTGCGGGCAAACACGGTGTCGGTCGTATTGACCATGTGGAAAATCGCCTAGTCGGTATTAAGTCAAGAGAGATTTATGAGTGCCCAGGCGCTGTGACTTTATTGGCAGCTCATAAGGAGATTGAAGACTTGACTCTTGTGAGAGAAGTGGCTCATTTCAAACCTATTATCGAAAATGAGTTGTCCAATCTCATCTATAATGCTTTGTGGTTTAGCCCAGCAACTCAGGCTTTGATTGCCTATATCAAGGAGACACAGAAAGTTGTCAATGGAACTGCAAAAGTTAAACTCTATAAGGGGAACGCCCAGGTAGTGGCTCGGAAATCACCAAATTCTCTTTACGATGAAAATTTGGCGACTTATACTAGTGCGGATACTTTTGACCAAGATGCGGCTGTTGGATTTATCAAGCTTTGGGGGCTTCCGACTAAGGTTTATTCAGAAGTTCAGAAAAATGTTGAGTAGTGACGCGATAGAAAGGGACGACAGGATATGCCGAAAAATACAAAATTATGGGGTGGTCGATTTGAAGGCACTGTGGAAGATTGGGTAGAACAGTTCGGTGCGAGTATTTCTTTTGACCACCAGCTGGCAAAATTTGATTTGATGGGTTCCCTAGCTCATGTTCAAATGCTAGGACAGACTGGCATTTTAAGCTTGGAAGAGGCAGAGCAGATCCAAGATGGTCTGCAAGCTTTGTTGCGAGATTTAGAGGCAGGAGAGCTTCATTTTGATATTGCAAATGAAGATATTCATATGAATATGGAAGTGTTGCTGACAGAGAAAATTGGTCCTCTGGCTGGGAAACTACACACGGCTCGTTCTCGGAATGACCAAGTCGCAACGGATATGCACTTATATCTAAAGGAGCAGCTTGGCCATGTCTTGGATAAGTTGGCGAATCTGAACAGTGTTTTGCTGGATTTGGCTGAAAAACATGTGGAAACCATCATGCCAGGTTATACTCATTTGCAACATGCCCAACCGATTAGTTTTGCCCATCATCTCATGGCTTATTATAATATGTTCCAAAGGGATAGCGAGCGCTTTGCATTTAACTTGAAACATACGGACCTATCTCCACTGGGTGCGGCTGCCTTAGCGGGGACAACTTTTCCAATCGATCGTCAATTATCGAGTGATTTATTGGGTTTCCAACAACCCTATACCAATTCCTTGGACGCAGTGAGTGACCGTGATTTTATCTTAGAATTTCTGTCAAATGCCAGCATTTTGATGATGCATATGAGTCGTTTTTGTGAGGAAATCATCAATTGGTGCAGTTTTGAGTATCAGTACATTAGCTTGTCTGATAGCTTTTCAACGGGTTCATCTATCATGCCCCAGAAGAAAAATCCTGATATGGCGGAATTGATTCGAGGGAAGACAGGCCGAGTTTACGGGAACTTGCTTGGGCTATTGACCGTCATGAAGTCTTTGCCTCTGGCTTACAATAAGGATTTGCAAGAGGACAAGGAAGGCATGTTTGATACAGTAGAAACGATTTTAAATTCTCTGGATGTGTTGGCAGGTATGCTATCGAGCATGCAGGTTAATAAGGCCAAAATGCAGCAATCCACAGAGAATGATTTTTCGAATGCGACCGAACTGGCAGATTATTTGGCTGAAAAAGGACTCCCTTTTAGAGAAGCGCATGAAATTGTAGGGAAATTGGTTCTAGACTCTATCAAGCATGGTAAAAACATCCAAGATTGGGATTTGGAGGAGTTGCAAGCCTACCATCCCTTGATTGAAGAGGATATTTATATCTACTTGCGTCCAGAAACCGCTGTTCGGAGACGGAATTCCTTAGGAGGAACCGGCTTTGAGCAAGTGAAATACCAGATAGAACAAGCGAAGAAAGAACTTAAAGGGGAAAATTGATTCGTTTGCAAAGTAAGA
Source organism: uncultured Streptococcus sp. (assembly GCA_963533645.1). Lineage (GTDB taxonomy): Bacteria > Bacillota > Bacilli > Lactobacillales > Streptococcaceae > Streptococcus. The sequence goes on from CAUSQY010000056.1 coordinate 5,078, forward strand.
AAGAGAGGTTGAGATGATTTATCAGCCTCTTTCTTGTCTTCTCCAACCAAGCGTGTTATAATGAATACTGCTCAAGCGACCTTCAATCGTTAAAGCACACACGACCTTCAATCGTGAACTAGTCATTTCGTTTATCTTTTATTACGTCGTTAACTCGCAATGAGATGCAAGCTGAGCTTGTCTGATTTATAACCTCAATCAGTCTCCCAGACTGATTGAGCGAACTCAAGTTATGCCTGCGACTCGTTGCCTATCATATTTTCATTTTAAGATGATAGGCTAAAATGGTCTCCCAGACCATTTTACTCCTAAAAGCAAACGAAAAGACTATACTTAAAGAAATTCTATTGAAAGTCATAATAAATAGAATTTTGAAGGGTATGAATAAACGAATAGATGGGAGACTTACCATGAGTGATAACTCTAAAACACGTGTTGTTGTGGGGATGAGTGGTGGTGTTGATTCGTCGGTGACGGCTCTTTTGCTCAAGGAGCAGGGCTACGATGTGATCGGTATCTTCATGAAGAACTGGGACGACACAGATGAAAACGGCGTCTGTACGGCGACCGAAGATTACAAGGATGTGGCTGCGGTGGCAGACCAGATTGGCATTCCTTACTACTCTGTCAATTTTGAAAAAGAGTACTGGGACCGCGTTTTTGAGTATTTCCTAGCGGAATACCGTGCAGGACGCACGCCAAATCCAGATGTTATGTGCAACAAGGAAATCAAGTTTAAGGCCTTTTTGGACTATGCCATGACCTTGGGGGCAGACTATGTAGCGACTGGGCATTATGCCCGAGTGGCGCGTGATGAGGATGGCATCGTTCACATGCTTCGTGGCGTGGACAATGGCAAGGATCAGACCTACTTCCTCAGCCAACTTTCGCAAGAACAACTCCAAAAAACCATGTTCCCGCTGGGGCATCTGGAAAAGCCTGAGGTACGAAAACTAGCAGAAGAAGCAGGCCTTGCCACTGCTAAAAAGAAAGATTCGACAGGAATTTGTTTTATCGGAGAAAAGAACTTTAAAAACTTTCTCAGCAACTACCTACCAGCTCAGCCTGGTCGCATGATGACTGTGGATGGACGCGATATGGGTGAGCATGCGGGTCTGATGTATTATACGATTGGTCAGCGTGGCGGACTCGGTATCGGTGGGCAACACGGCGGTGACAATGCCCCGTGGTTCGTTGTCGGAAAAGACCTGAGCAAGAATATCCTCTATGTCGGCCAAGGTTTCTATCATGATTCGCTCATGTCAACAAGCCTAGAGGCCAGTCAAGTTCACTTTACTCGTGAGATGCCAGCGGAATTTACCCTAGAATGTACGGCTAAATTCCGCTACCGTCAGCCTGATTCTAAGGTGACTGTACATGTCAAAGGAGACAAGGCAGAAGTCATCTTTGCAGAGCCACAGCGCGCGATCACACCAGGACAGGCAGTTGTCTTTTACGATGGCGAAGAGTGTCTAGGTGGCGGTTTGATTGACAATGCTTACCGCGATGGACAAGTTTGTCAGTACATTTAGATTGACAAATTTTCTCAATTTGCTACAATAATAAAAGCAATAGAAATGATGGTCAAAGCTCATGGATGTTGCAGGCTTTTTTGTCCTGCACTTCTTTGGAGTTTTGACTGTTTTTGTGTCGTTTAAAGGAAAGGATAAAAATGACTCAACAAGACTTTCGGACAAAAGTAGGAAATACGGTTTTTGGTGTTCGGGCGACAGCCTTGATTCTTCAAAATCGCAAACTCCTAGTTACCAAAGATGAGGGCAAGTATTACACTATCGGCGGTGCCATCCAAGTCAATGAAAGAACGGAAGATGCGGTAGTCCGCGAAGTGAAGGAAGAACTGGGTGTCAGAGCTCAAGCTGGGCAGCTAGCTTTCGCGGTTGAAAATCGTTTTGAACAAGACGGTGTTTCCTATCACAACATCGAATTTCATTATCTAGTTGATCTACTGGAGGATGCCCCATTGATCATGCAGGAAGATGAAAAAACGCAGCCCTGTGAGTGGATTGACTTGGATCAGCTCCAGAATATCCAGCTAGTTCCAGCCTTTTTGAAAACAGCTCTACCAGATTGGGATGGCCAACTAAGACACATTCATCTTGAAGAATAGGAGAGAAGCATGGTGGTTAGGCTTATTGCCCATGTACTTGTTCATAGTGGTGGTGATTATTTGCTCATTCAGCGTTCGGAAATTAAAAGAGGAGAACCCAACGTTTATCCAACTTACTGGGATATTCCTGGTGGCGGGGTTGAAAAGGGTGAACTTCCGCGAGATGGAGCTCTTAGAGAATGCATTGAAGAAGCGGGAGTTAGGCTAGATAGCAGTTCGCTCAAACTTCTTCATGAAGATAGTCAACTGGATACCTCTAAGGAAACGGTCTTTACTCGCTTAGTTTATAAAGCAGAGTGGGTTGGGGAGAAGCCAATTATCAGATTAGATCCTGAAGAGCATACACACTTTAAATGGGTTACTATGGATCAAGCTCTAGAGGAGGAGAAGTTAGTTCCTTATTTGCGAGAAATTTTTGAAAGGTTAAGAAATGACTTATAATTTTACGGAAGAATACGATATTATTGTAATCGGTGCGGGGCACGCTGGGGTGGAGGCATCTCTAGCTGCTAGCCGTATGGGCTGCAAGGTCTTGCTTGCGACCATCAATATTGAAATGCTGGCTTTCATGCCTTGTAACCCTTCTATCGGTGGTTCTGCCAAGGGGATTGTTGTGCGTGAAGTCGATGCCCTCGGTGGTGAAATGGCTAAAACTATTGATAAGACTTACATCCAGATGAAGATGCTCAACACTGGGAAAGGTCCAGCTGTCCGTGCCCTTCGTGCGCAGGCTGACAAGGAACTTTACTCTAAGGAGATGCGCAAGACAGTTGAAAATCAAGAGAACCTGACCCTTCGTCAAACCATGATTGATGAGATTTTGGTGGAAGATGGCAAGGTTG